>JAHCKF010000065.1 GCA_026125925.1 Pseudolabrys sp. | reverse complement strand
GAACGCTCCTCGATCCAGTTCAGCGTGAACGCCGATTGCGCCATGAAGATCGGATCGCCGTCGAGGTCGTTCGCGATCTGAAGCCTGTTGCGTTCGATGAACTTGTCGAGATCGGCCCGGTTCTCGGCGGAGATCCAGCGCACCGTATCGCAAGGCGCCGGATCGAAGCCCACCGGCAACCCGTATTCGTTGGCAAGACGGTCGGCGAGCACATCGAGCTGCAGGGCACCGATCACGCCCACGACCGGCGGCGAGCCATCGATCGGCGAGAAGAGCTGGACGACGCCTTCCTCGGCCATTTCCTGCAGCGCCTCGCGCAGTTTCTTCGCGCGGATGGCATCCTCGAGCCGGATGCGGCGCAGGATCTCCGGCGCAAAGCTCGGGATGCCGAGGAATTTCAGATCCTCGCCCTCGGTCAGCGCATCGCCGATGCGCAGCGTGCCGCGGTTCGGAATGCCGACCACGTCGCCGGCGAAAGCTTCGTCGGCGATGGAGCGGTCTTGCGCGAAGAAGAACTGCGGCGCCGACAAGGTCATCGGCTTGCCGGTGCGCACGAGCTTGGCGCGCATGCCGCGGCGCAGTTTGCCGGAGACCAGCCGTGCGAAGGCGATGCGGTCACGGTGGTTCGGATCCATGTTGGCCTGGATCTTGAAGACGAAGGCCGACATGTTGTTCTCTTCGGGCTCGACGGTGCGCGTCGAGGACGACTGCGGCCGCGGCGGCGGCGCGAATTCGGCGAGCGCGTCGAGCAGGTCCTTGACGCCGAAATTCTTCAGCGCCGAACCGAAATACACCGGCGTCAGATGCCCTTCGCGGAACGCGGCAAAATCGAACGGCTTACACGCTTCCTTGACCAGCTTGAGCTCCTCGCCGATCGCGTCGGCATCGAGCATCGCGTTCTTCGCTTCGAGCATCTTGAGATCGAGCGGCTGCGATTGCGCGTCTTTGGAATCTTCCGTCATCAGCCGCATGTCGCCGCGGCGGATGTCGTACGTGCCGGCGAAGTCGCGGCCCATGCCGATCGGCCAGGTCATCGGCGTGGTGTCGAGCGCCAAAGTCTTCTCGATCTCGTCGAGGATCTCAAACGGGTCGCGGCTCTCGCGATCCATTTTATTGATGAAGGTGATGATCGGGATATCGCGCAGCCGGCACACTTCGAACAGCTTGCGCGTGCGCGCTTCGATGCCCTTGGCGGCGTCGATCACCATCACCGCCGAGTCGACCGCGGTCAGCGTCCGATAGGTGTCTTCGGAGAAGTCCTCATGGCCCGGCGTGTCGAGCAGGTTGAAGACGCGGCCGTCGTAATCGAAGGTCATCACCGAGGTGACGACCGAGATACCACGCTCCTTTTCGATGCCCATCCAGTCCGAACGGGTTGAGCGGCGGTCGCGCTTGGCCTTGACCTGGCCGGCGAGATTGATGGCGCCCCCGAACAGCAGCAGCTTTTCGGTCAGCGTCGTCTTGCCGGCGTCCGGGTGGGAAATGATGGCAAAGGTGCGCCGGCGGTCGACTTCCGCCGCCAGAGGCGAGGAATTCCGCAGTTTCGGAGCCGAATCGGCGCTGGCGAGGGTCTGATCCATGGCCGGGCATGTGGCAGGGAAAGCGCCCGTTTTCAAGGGTTTTCCCTGCTTTTGGCCCGGCCACGGACCGGCTCAGCCCGTCAGGCGGTCATTCAAGCCGCCGAATTCAGGCAGCTTTGGCGGCAGCGTCGACCGGGTGCTTCTTGCGCGTACCAACGGCGATCCGGTTCCACATATTGATGGCGCCGATCACCATGATGATCTTGGCGATGTCGGCCTCCGAGAAATATTTGCGCAGCTCCTCGTAATCCTCGTCCGGCGCGCGGGTCTGCGCCACGAGCGTCAGCGAGTCGGTAAAGGCGAGCACCGCACGCTCCTCGTCGGTGAACACCGTCGACTCGTGCCAGGCCGACACCAGGCGGATCCACTGTTCGGAGAGGCCCGAGTGCTGCGCCTCCTTGGAGTGCATGTCGACGCAATAGGAACAGCCGTTGATGACCGAGGCGCGCAGCTTGATGAGATGAATGAGGCGCTTGGGCAAACCGCTGTTCTGGCAAGACACTTCCAGTGCGACGGCGGCCTTCATGGCCTCGGGCGCGACGGTGGCGAAATCGAAACGGGTCTTCATGACTTTACTCCCTTGATGAAACAGTGGACCGGTTGCGTTCGTGAAGATCGAAGAAGGCGCAGCTTCGCGTGGTGATGGCCTTGCCGAGTTCGGCGCCGCCGCGGCCGTTGAGATCGGCCACCGTCACGTTCTTAAGCTCGGCGCGATACGCCTTCTCGGCCTTGAGCATCGCGGCGTTGATCGCGCACGGCGCCTTGAAGAAATGGCTGGCGACCGGATTGGGCCCGCGCTGGCGGATTTCGGCGCAGCGGAAAGCCGGCTGCGGCCCTTCGACCGCCAGCACGATGTCGAGCAGCGTGATCTTGTCCGTCGCCTTGGCCAGCCGGTAGCCGCCTTTCGGGCCTGGGACGGACTCCAGAAGCCCCGCCCCCGCCATGGCCTGCAGATGCTTGAGGAGATAGCTCGGCGACACGCCGTGGAATTCAGCCAGCGCCGCCGCCGACAGCACGCCCGTCTCCGACAGGCCGCTCATCAGCAGCACGCAGTGGATCGATTGTTCGACGCCGTCGCCGAGTTTCATAGTGTCGCCCTGCCCGGCGCCGCGCCGGGCCTCTCCTATTCATGGATATTTTATATCCATGATTAGACGGCGTGTCAACGGCGCGAAAAAAAGCGCGGCCCGGAGGTTCCGGACCGCGCCGCGGTCTTTGGAAATTTTCGTGAGCAATCAGGCCTTCGCCGCCCCCGGCTCCAGCGCCTCGCCTTCGATGATCGGGTGAGCCAGCGTGTGGTTCAGCGCCTCCTTGTCGAGTTCGCCTTCCGAGCGGCTGATGACGACGCAGGCGACGCCGTTGCCGACCAGGTTGGTCAGCGCGCGGCATTCGCTCATGAACTTGTCGATGCCGAGCAGCAGCGCCAGCGAGCCGATCGGAATATCCGGCACGATGGCGAGCGTCGCCGCCAAAGTGACGAAACCGGCGCCGGTGACGCCGGAGGCGCCCTTCGACGTGATCATGGCAATGCCGAGAATGCCGAGCTCCTGCCAGATCGTCAGGTGCGTGTTGGTCGCCTGCGCCAGGAACAAGGTGGCGAGCGTCATGTAGATGTTGGTGCCGTCGAGATTGAACGAGTAGCCGGTCGGGATGACGAGACCGACTACCGGACGCGAGGCGCCGAGATGCTCCATCTTCTGAATGAGCTGCGGCAGCACGGTCTCCGACGACGACGTGCCGAGCACGATCAGCAGTTCGTCCTTGATGTAGCCGATGAAGCGCGCGATCGAGAAGCCGGCCATGCGCGCGATGGCGCCGAGCACGATCAACACGAACAGGATGCTGGTGAGATAGAACGTGCCGACCAGCATCGCCAGCTTGGCGAGCGAGCCGATGCCGTAAGCGCCGATGGTGAAGGCCATGGCGCCGAAGGCGCCGATGGGCGCGACCTGCACGACGATGCGGATGATGCCGAAGAAAACCTTGGCTGCCTGGTCAATGGCGGAGGAGATCGGCTTGCCGCGTTCGCCGAGCGCCGCGATGGCGAAACCCGACAGGATCGAGACCAGCAGCACCTGCAGCAGGTCGCCCTTGGCCAGCGCGCCGAAATAGCTGTCCGGGATGATGGCGATGAGATGGGCAACGATGCCGTCATGCTGGGCGCGCGTCACGTAACTGGCGACCGAATTGGCGTCGAGGCTCGCCGGATCGATGTTGAAGCCGGCGCCGGGCTGCAACAGTTCGCCGACGATCAGGCCGATGGCCAGCGCCAAAGTCGAGACCAGTTCGAAATAGACCAGCGTCTTGATGCCGACGCGGCCGACGCGGCGCAGATCGCCCATCGACGAGATGCCGTGCACCACGGTGCAGAAGATGACCGGCGCGATCATCATCTTGATCAGCGCGATGAAGCCATCGCCGAGCGGCTTCATCTGCTTGGCGAGATCGGGCCAGTAATGGCCGAGAACGACGCCGAGGACGATCGCGATCAAGACCTGAATATAAAGAATGCGGTACCACGGCGTGTGAGCCACGCGCGCGGCGGCAGGAACGGAAGTTTGTGACATGCGATTGAGCGCCTTCGGCGAATGTGGATTCGCCGCGGACATAGGCCGACGAATGTACGGGCAGCAAGCCAAGGCATGCGCGGCGGACACAGCTTGCTATGCGCAAAGTCTGCCCACCCTCACTAGACGAAAGGCGTAAGGCGCCGGGCTAACGTGCCGATATCGCGTGCACTTGCGCGGCGAGGACTACAACATGCCCGGCCGAAAATGGCGGCGCAGATTGAGCGGCCGGCCCGACACCACGAATTGGCCATCGCCGCGATAATGGATCGTCTTTGGGTATTTCGGCGCGCGCGCCGCATGCGCCTTGACCACTTCGAAGATGAAGAAATTATAGCGCTCGATCAGCCTGCCGTCGCGCAATCGGCATTCGAGGCTGGCGTGGCACTCACCGATCAGCGGAGCGTTCACCACCTCGCCCACTTCCGCCGTCAAATTGAACGCCGCGAACTTGTCGATGTCGGCGCCCGAGCAATTGCCGACCTTGGCCACCGTCGCGGCAAGATCGACGGTCGGCACATTGATCACGCATTCCTTCGAGCGGCGGATCAACTCGAAGGAGTGGTTGCCTTCGGCGATCACGCAGCCGACCAGCGCCGGCGTGAACTCCATGACCGTGTGCCAGCCCATGGTCATGATGTTGTGCTCGCCCTTGTGCGCCGAACTCACCAGCACCACCGGTCCGGGCTCGAGAAACCGGCGGATCTCCGACACCGGAAAATCGGTCTTTCTGATCGGCTTCATGGCCTTTCCCGCATTGTTCGTCGAAGCGACTTGTTCGTTCAAATCGAACATTTTGTGCTATATAATGAATTGGATTGATCGTTCGGACCGGCTCATGATCGGCGCAGTTTCCACCCTTTTCACCTGGAAATGCCCTGATGACCGCTGTCGCCCCCGAATCCGCCGCCGCGTCGCCGGCCGTCCGCCTGTGGACCGGCCTGACCGCCATTCTGCCCGGCCTGGCGCTCACCGCGGCGATCGCCGCCGCCGGCTTTGCCCTGCGATACATCCCCGGCGTGTCGGTGCTCAGCCCGATGATCCTCGCCATCCTGATCGGCATCGCCTTCCACAATATCGTCGGCACCCCCGCCCGCGCCAAGGCAGGCATTACCTTCTCGCTTCGCCGCATCCTGCGCTTCGCCATCATCCTGCTCGGGTTGCAGCTCACGGCCGCGCAGGTCGCCGAGGTCGGCGTCGGCGGCGTCGCCGTCATCATCACAACGCTGGTCGCGACTTTCGTGTTCACCAAGTGGTTTGGCCGTGTGCTCGGCGTACAGCACAAACTGGCCGAACTGATCGCCGCCGGCACCTCGATCTGCGGCGCCTCGGCCGTGATCGCCACCAATACGGTGACCGGCGCCCACGACGAGGACGTCGCCTACGCGGTCGCTTGCGTCACGGTGTTCGGCTCGATCGCCATGTTCGTTTATCCGCTGCTGCCGGGCGTGCTGCATCTGACGCCGCACGCTTACGGCCTGTGGGCCGGCTCCTCGATCCACGAGATCGCCCAGGTCGTCGCCGCCGCCTATCAGGACGGTCAGCAGGCTGGTTACTTCGGTACCATCGCCAAATTGTCGCGCGTCATGCTGCTGGCGCCGCTGATCATCGCCCTCGGCATGATCGCGCGCCGCCGCGCCGAAGATCCAACGCATGGCACCGCGAAATCGGCGCCGATGCCGTATTTCGTGCTCGGCTTCATCGCGCTGGTGATCGTCAACAGCCTCGTCCATATCCCGGCGCAGGTGATGAGCTACGTCGTCCCCGCCACAACCTTCCTGCTGTCGGTGGCGCTGGCAGCGATGGGGCTCGAGACCGACATCGCCAAACTGCGACTGAAGGGTTTGCGGCCACTGCTGCTCGGCCTGGCGTCGTTCCTCTTCATCGGCCTGTTCAGCCTGATTCTGGTGAAGCTGACCACGTGATCGAACCATGGCCCTAACGCTCGAACAGCTTCGCATTTTCGTCGCCGTCGCGGAGCGCGAGCATGTGACGCAAGCATCGCGTGCGCTCAACCTGACGCAGTCCGCCGTCAGCGCCGCAGTCAGCGCCATCGAGGCGCGTCACGGCGTCAAACTGTTCGACCGTGTCGGCCGCCGCATCGAACTGACCGAATCCGGCCGGCTATTCCTGAGCGAAGCGCGCGCGGTGCTGGCGCGCGCCGCCGCCGCCGAGACCGTGCTGAGCGATCTTGCCGGCCTCAAGCGCGGCGCCCTGCGCATCGCTGCCAGCCAGACCGTCGCCAGTTATTGGATGCCGCCGCTGATGGCGCGTTATCGCATCGCCCATCCGGGCATCGCGCTCAGTCTCGCCATCGGCAACACAGAGAGCGTCGCGGCGATGGTGCGCGAGGGCGAAGTGCATCTCGGCTTCGTCGAGGGTGAGGTCGAGGATCCGTCGCTGGACGTGACCGCCGTTGCCGACGATCAGCTCATCGTCGTCACCGCCGCAGCCAATGCGCCACGACGACGCTCAGCGTTGCGTCCTGCCGACATCGGGGCCATGCCCTGGATTTTCCGCGAACGCGGCTCGGCGACGCGCTCGATTTTCGAGAATGCGCTCAGCGTCCTCGGTCTCGATCCGTCGACGCTTGATATCGTACTCGAGCTGCCGAGCAACGAAGCGGTCCGCGCCGCGGTCGAGCACGGCGCCGGCGCCGCGGCGCTGTCGCGCCTCGCGGTGGCCGACGCGCTGGCGTCCGGTGCGCTGGTGGCGCTGAATCTGCCGCTGCCCAAGCGCCAATTTTATTCGCTGCGCCACCGCGAGCGCTGGATGAGCCAGGCCGAGAGCGAATTGCTGGCAATGGCGGCGGCCGGGGCTAGCGCAGCGCTGCGGCGTATTCGTCCGGCTTGAAACCGACGAGAATTTTAGCCCCGCCAAGTTCGAGTACCGGACGCTTGATCATCGATGGCTGCGCCAGCATCAGCTTGATCGCCTTGGCCTCGGTGAGACCTTCCTTGTCCTTGTCGGGCAGCTTCTTGAAGGTGGTGCCGGACTTGTTGAGCAAGGTCTCCCAGCCGGCCTTCCTGGCCCACTTCTCCAGCTTTTCTTTCTCGATACCGGCAGTCTTGTAGTCATGGAAGGCGTAATCAACGCCCTTCTTCTCCAAATAGGCGCGCGCCTTCTTCATCGTGTCGCAGTTCTTGATGCCGTAGATGGTGATCGTCATGGCCGCGCGCTCTCTGTGATTCTGGAGCGCGCAGGTTCCCGGTCTTTGGCGGCGATGGCAAGGCGCGCGGTCTCCTGCGGTGAAAAACCCGCGACAAAGTGCCCGCCGCAACACTTAGGTCTTTACCTAACTATTGGCCCGGCCTAAGATGACGCCATGAAGTCACCGGCCGGCACCTCATCTTCACACCACTCCGCCGCCCAACAGGCGGCAATCGACGGCGTGTTCCGCGCGCTGGCCGATCCGACGCGCCGTGACGTGCTGGAGCGGCTGAGCGCCAAACCCGCATCGGCCAGCGATCTCGCCGCGCCCTACCGCATGGCGCTGCCCTCCTTCCTCGAGCATTTGAAAATGCTCGAGGCCTGCGGCCTGGTGCGTTCGGAAAAGAAGGGCCGCGTGCGCACCTACGCGCTCGCGCCGGAGAGTTTCAAAGTTGCCGAGGACTGGCTCGGCAAGCAACACCGGCTCTGGGAACGCCGGCTCGACCAACTCGACGCCTACCTGCTGGCGATGAAGAACTCAGTGCAAAAGGGAGAAATGTAATGACCACGTTGCCGTTCAAGACCGACCCCAAGCTCGATCTCGTGCTCGAGCGCAATATCGACGTGCCGGTCGATCTGGTCTGGAAGGCGTGGACCACGCCCGAGCACCTCAAGCACTGGTTCTGCCCGAAGCCCTGGATGGTGACGGAATGCGAGATCGACCTGCGGCCCGGCGGCATGTTCCGCTCGGTGATGCGCGGTCCCAATGGCGAGGAATTCACCAATCTCGGCTGCTATCTCGACGTGGTGCCGAACAAGCGGCTTGTGTTCACCGACACGCTGCTGCCCGACTATCGTCCCGCCGCCAATCCATTTTTCACCGCTTACCTGCTGCTTGACGGCAAGGGCGACAGTACGCGCTATACCGCGGTGGCGCTGCACGGCAATGAAGAGAGCCGCAAGAAGCACGAAGACATGGGCTTCCACGACGGCTGGGGCACGGTGGTGACGCAGATGGTCGAATTCATCAAGGCGGGCTTCAAGCCGGTCTGATGCCTGGCAGGCGACAGACGCCCGCGCGAGGCGGGCGTCTGCGCTTTGACGACTGGCGATCTTACGCCTTGAAGAAGGCCAGCAGATCCTTGTTGATGACGTCGGCGTGGGTCGTCGCCATGCCGTGCGGGAAGCCCTTGTAGGTCTTGAGCTCGCCCTTCTTCAGCAGCTTGACCGCAAGCAGCGCCGAGTCGGCGATCGGCACGATCTGGTCGTCCTCGCCGTGCATCACCAAGACCGGAACCTCGATCTTCTTGAGGTCTTCGGTGAAGTCGGTCTCCGAGAAGGCCTTGACGCAGTCGTAATGCGCCTTGGCGCTGCCCATCATGCCCTGCCGCCACCAGTTGTCGATGACGCCCTGCGACACCACCGCGCCCGGACGGTTGAAGCCATAGAACGGACCGGCGGGAACGTCGCGGAAGAATTGCGCGCGGTTGAAGGCGGTCGCGGTGCGGAAGCCGTCAAACACGTCGAGCGGCAGCCCGCCCGGGTTGGCGGCGGTCTTGAGCATGGTCGGCGTCACGGCGCCGAGCAGCGCGGCCTTGGCGACGCGGCCATTGCCGCCGTACTGCGCGACATAACGGGCGACTTCGCCGCCGCCGGTCGAGTGACCGACATGGATGGCGTTCTTCAGGCCGAGATGGGCCGCCAGCGCGTCGACGTCGGCGGCATAGGTGTCCATCTCGTTGCCGGTGTCGGTCTGGCTGGAGCGGCCATGGCCGCGGCGGTCATGGGCGACGACGCGATAGCCCTGCAGGACGAAGAACAGCATTTGGGTGTCCCAATCGTCCGCGGTCAACGGCCAGCCGTGATGGAAGACGATGGGCTGCGCCGTCCTGGAACCCCAATCCTTGTAGAAGATGGTGGCACCGTCCTTGGTGGTGATCGTGCCGCTGCCATTGGTGGCGCTCATCGCAAAACTCCGTTTGTTTTCTGCGATATTAATTATCGCGATATCTTTCTCTAGTTTGCCGCTATCCCGGGGTCAAGCCTATTATTTATCGCGATAAAGAATTGCACCCGGAGCGGGCGTGACCTAGACTACCTGCAATCGGTTTTGCCGCACCAAAAATGGGGAAACGCCTGCCGTGCACCGCCCGCTTAGCGAACACATTTGCTTTACTCTTTACGCCACCAGTATGACGATCACGCGAACCTATAAGCCCATGCTGGACGAGCTCGGCATCACCTACCCGCAGTATCTCATGCTGACGACCTTGGCCGAAAACAACGGCCTGACGATCGGCGCCATCGCCGCCCGGCTCAGGCTGGAGTCGAGCACCGTCACGCCGCCGGTGAAGCGGCTGGAACAGGCCGGCTTCGTCCAGCGCAAGCGCAGCACCACCGACGAGCGTCAGGTCACCGTGCATCTGACCTCTGCCGGCCGGTCGCTGCTCACCAAGTGCAAATGCCTCGGCGACACCCTGCTGGAGAACAGCGGCATGAGCGAAGCGCAGCTCGCCAGCCTCAACCGTCAGATCCAGAAATTCCACCGCGTGCTCAGCGATAAGCTCGACGCCGCGCATTGACGGCGCCGGCGCATCAGCGGCGCTGCATCAGCCGCAGCCACGGCGCCGCATGAAACAGCGCCATCAGCGCGTACATCATCGCCATGCCGCCAAGCGGCGATGCATCCGCCGGTGACATGCACAGCATGTCCTGTTGGCCGCCGGCCAAGCCGGTCCACAACGCCATCGACACGAAGACCGGCATGGCGGCAAAGCCGAGCAGTCCGGCGATGCCGGGAGCGGCGTGACCGCTCCCGGCATGGGCGTGCGTTGCGCGCATCGCCGTCACCGCGGCCCGCCGCAGCAGGCGGCGCCGGCCGTCTTGACCGGCTCGTAGCGATCATGATGGCGCACCCACCCCATCCGCGTCGCCTCGCCCGTCTCGTCGCGGCCCTTCGGCGTGAGATCGAGCATCCGGTACGTGCCCATCATCACGTCGACGCCACGGCCATAGGTCGAATAGGTGTGGAACACGTCGCCGTTGTCGTCCTTGAAGAAGACGCTGACACCCGGCAGTTCTTCCTGGCCGTAGGGCGAAGAGCCGTAGTTATAGGCCTGCGAACCCTTGGCCGCCTCATCCGGTGTAAAACTGACGCGAAAGTCGTAGTTGAAGCTGCTCCCGTTCGACGACAGCCACTTGAACTTCCAGCCCATGCGCCGCTTGAAGCGTACGATCTCGGCATACGGCGCGCGCGAGATGGCGACGAAGGCGGTGTCGCGCTGGGCGAGATGTGGGATCATGCCGTCGCTGTGGTCCGCCATGTAGGAGCAGCTTTTGCAGCCCTCCTCCCAGCCCGGCGCCAGCATGAAATGCTGCACCAGCAACTGGCGCCGCCCATCGAACAGCTCCGCGAGCTTCTGATGGCCGTCCGGGCCTTCGAACACATAGTCCTGCTCGACCCTGACCCAGGGCAATTGCCGGCGCAGATGCGCGACCTGATCGCTCCGCCGCGACAGATCCTTCTCCGCGGCCAGGAGATCGCGCCGAGCCTCGAGCCATTGGTCCTGCGAAGCGATGGCATGTGTCGTCATGATGAGCTCCTTTGTCGTCGTGTGTGTGATTTGCGTGGTTTGCCGCTTAAGCGTCGCGCTTGCGGAAGGCGGCTTCGCCGGCCTCCGACACCGCATCCCATTTCGGATCGACCGGAGCGTTCGGAATGTAACTGTCGTTCCAGTTCCACCATTTGTACGGCCGTTCCTGCGGGTAACCCTCCGGCGAGTCTTCCCAGATTTCCTGGCGGCCAAGAGCCGTCATATCGAGATAGCTCCAGACGGTGCCCATGGCCTCGTCGCCGCGGCCGTTGATGAAATAGGTGCGATAGACGCGCTCGCCGTCGCGAATGAAGGCGTTATGGCCGTGCCACTGATCGACGCCGAAGTCGGCATCGAAGCTGTCGGTGATGGTGTACCAAGGCATCTCCCAGCCCATGCGCGCCTTCAGCCGCGCGATGTCGGCCTGCGGCGCCCGCGAGGCGTAAGCGAGCGTGGTGTTGCGCGCATTCAGGTGCGCGAGGTGACCGACCTGATCGGCGCCGAGCGAACAGCCGATGCAGCCATGGTCCGGCCAGCCGTGCACGCCCGGCTCGAAGAAGGCGCGGTAGACGATCAGTTGACGGCGACCTTCGAACAAATCGAACAGGCTGGCCTTGCCGTTCGGTCCTTCGAACACATAGGCCCTTTCCACCGCCATCCACGGCATACGCCGGCGCTCGGCGACCAGCGCGTCGCGGGCACGCATCATGGCCTTCTCCTTCACCAGCATCTCCTCGCGCGCCGCTGTCCACTCTTCGGCCGAAACGACCGGCGGCGTCTTCGTGATAGACTTGTCCATGGTCTTGTCTCCCTGTTGCCGCCGTCACGGTGTCGGCGCGCATCGTTCGTGAGACAAAGCTAGGGCCGGCAACGGCGTCGGTGGGAGTGACAAGTGTGGCGGGATTTCAGGTAACGGAAGTTCCATGGATTCGGTGATCACGGGCGCGGCGCGGGATCTCGCCGGCGGCAA
>JAHCKF010000064.1 GCA_026125925.1 Pseudolabrys sp. | reverse complement strand
CGCGCTCGATATTGCTCAGGTAACCGGTCGTCGCCATCAGATCGAGCAGGTCGATGATGTTGAGCGGCGACGGCACCCAGAACGCGGTGTGGTGCAGGCGCGGGCCGCGGCCGTTGGTGAAGGCCATGTCGTGGACGCCACCCTTGCGATGCATCCACGCGGCCCACAGCCGCCCCGTTTCCGCATCGTCGGTGTATTCGGTGACGCGGAACCCCATCGCATTGTAGAACGCGACGCTGTCGTCGACATTGGTCGAGAAGCAGTTGAAGTGGTCGATGCGCAGCGGCTTGACGCCGACGTACATCTTGTACTTCTGGTGGATCGGCGGCAGCCGGTCCATGTGCGCGTAAAACTCGAGCGGAATGCCGATCGGATCGCGGCTGCGCAAGGTGCGGCCCTGCCAGGGCCTCTCGACCCAGTCGACCGGCAACTGCTGACCCTGGAACCAGTCATAGGCCTGGTCGAGATCGCGCTCGTCATAGACCTTGAACGACAGGCTGTTGGCGACCGGCTTCTCGCCACGGCGGAGCACGATGCAATGATGGCCGCGCTCTTCCATGGCGCGCAGCGTAATCGTCTGCTCGTCCTCGTAGGTCACCTGCAGGCCGAGCGTATCAACGTAGAACGCGCGCGACACCGCGAGATCGGTGACGACGAATTCGACATGCGACAGGCGCACGATATTGAAGGGCGGATAGAGGTTCGGTTTCGGCAGCGGCATTTTCCCCTCCTTGATCGAATCCGTGGGCTGTTAACCGCCGAGTTTCGCGATCGCGTGGCTGGTGGTGGCGAAAGCGACGTTCTTGGTTTCCATGTAGAAGTCGAACGACCAGTCGCCGCCGTCCCGGCCGATGCCGGAGCTTTTGACGCCGCCGAACGGCGTCGGCAGGTGGCGGACATTTTCCGAGTTCACCCAGATCATACCGGCCTCGAGCGCATCGGTGAAACGCAGGGCGCGCGTGACGTCCGCGGTCCACAGATAGGCGGTCAGGCCGTAGGATACATCGTTGGCGAGCGCGAGCGCATCGGGTTCGTCCTTGAACGGTATCGCCGTCAGCACCGGGCCGAAAATTTCCTCCTGCGCGATGCGCATGCCGTTGTTGGCGCCGGTGAACAAAGTCGGGGCGACGTAGCAGCCGCCACCCGGCCCTTCGATCTTGCCGCCGCCGGCGGCGACGGTCGCGCCCTCGCGGCGGCCGATGTCGAGATAATCGAGCACTTTTCGCTCGTGCACCGGATGGATCAGCGGTCCGATCACGGTATCCGGATCGAGCGGATGGCCGACCTTGATACGTTTGGCCTTCTCGGCGACGAGCTGCGTGAACTTGTCGTAGATGCTCTGCTCGACCAGCAGCCGCGACGACGAGGTGCAGCGCTCGCCGTTAAGCGAGTAGATCATGAACACCGCGGCATCGGCGGCGCGCTCGAGATCGGCGTCGGCAAACACGATGACCGGGTTCTTGCCGCCGAGTTCGAAATGCACGCGTTTCAGCGTCGCGGCGCCCTGCGCCATGATCAGCGACCCGGTGCGGCTTTCGCCGACGAAGCCTATCGCCTTGATGTCGCGGTGCTCGGTCAGCGCCTTGCCGGCGTCCTCGCCGAAACCGTTGACGGTGTTCCACACCCCTTTCGGCAGGCCGGCCTCTTCGGCGATCTCGACGAGCAGCCGCGCCGTCAGCGGCGACAGTTCGGCGGGCTTGTGCACCACCGTGCAGCCCGCCGCCAGCGCCGGCGCGATTTTCCACGTCGACAGCATGAACGGCGTGTTCCACGGCGTGATGATGCCGACCGGTCCGATCGGCACGCGGCTCGTGACGTTGAGCTGACCGTCCATGCGCAGCGCTTTGCCGTCGCGCGCTTCCGGCGCGCGGTCGGCGTAGAAGCGGAAGTTCTCCGCGCCGCGCAGCGCCGCCTTGGCCATGAACTTCAGCGCCTGGCCGGTGTCCATGCATTCGACGAAGGCGATTTCCTCGGCGCGGGCGACAATGGCGTCGGCGATTTTGTGCAACAGCGCCTTGCGCTTGTCGCCGCTGAGTGCGGCCCAGGCGGGAAACGCCTGTTTTGCCGCTTTCGCTGCCCGATCGATATCCGCGGCCTTGCCATGCGCGACCTTGGCCAGCGGCTTCAAATCGATCGGCGATATCGTCTCGAAAGTCGCGCCATCAATGGCGGGCACGGCTTCGCCGCCGATCTGGTTGAGCACGCCGCCGTCGCGGAACCGCGCGAGATAGTCGTTCGCCTTGGCGAGATTGGTTTCGAGCTTGCTCATCGTCACTCTGCTATTGGCTCCGCAATCACTTGCCGCGCAGCCGCGGATGGATGGCGTTCTTCTTCCAGCTCAGTTCCGAATCGATTTCGCGAATTTCCAGCGACAGTGCGAAATGCGGCTCCGCCAGGAGCGTCAAGCAATGCCTGCTCGCGGCGGCGAAGATCGCTTCGCCGGCCGACTTCTTCTCCGCGGCGCTGCGGCCTTTGCCGATGCGAAACGACATGTCGATGAACGAATTGCGCGAATCGAGATCGGCGATGGCGTAGTGCTGCGCGGCGAAGGCGCGCACGCGCACCGCGCCGAGTTCGAACAAGCCGGAGGCCATCACGGCGGCATGCAACTCGCGGCACAAGGCCGCGATATCGGCCTTGCCCTCGACATTGGCCGAATACTCGAGCGTGAGATGCGGCATGGCGTTCCTCAAGGGTCTTTGTTACTTAACATGTTAAGTTAATCGGAATCGCTCGCGAGTCAACCGGGCCGCCGGCCGAGCGCGCAAGTCCCTCAGACGGCGGCGGTTTTGCCGCCCTTGACCAGGCGAGCCTTGGGGCGGCGGGCCTTGGCGGCGCCGCGCTTCGGCAACGCACTGGCCTCCATCGGCGCCGCCAGCGCGGCCTCGAGGTCGCGCAGCATGTCCTGCAGACGCGCCAGCTTGTCGGCGCCATATCGCTCGGTCATCTCGAGATAAATCGCCTCGGAATGGGCGCCGGCCTTGTCGATCAGGTCGCGGCCGCGTGCGCTGATCGACACCAGGCCGCGCCGCAGGTCGGTTTCCGAAGTGCGCCGCACAATAAGGCCGCGCTCATCGAGATCCTTGAGAATGCGCGACAGCGACGGCGGCAACAGGAAGGTCCGCTCCGCCAGCGCCATGATCTCGATGGTCTCGACCGCACTGAGCGCCCGCAGCACCCGCCATTGCTGCTCGGTAATCCCGAAGTGATTGAGGCTGGGGCGGAAATGGCTCATCACCGCCTCACGTGCCTTGAGCAGCGACATCGGCAGCGAGCGCGAGAAATCGCGCAAGCGCATCTGGGCTGGTGTTCTGGCCATCGCTGTGCCCGCCTCGCCGGTTGTTCCGACATCCCTTATGCCGGGACGGCGGGACGGGCAATGCTTAGTGCGCGGCCTCGCGCAGGGCGGCGCGATTGCCGGCAAAAGCGGCCTCGACCAGGGTCGCCATGCTGGCGAGCTCGATGGGCCGCGGGTTGTTCTTGATCAGCCGGGCGCTGCCCATGGCCTGCTCGGCGACGGTGCCGAGCTGCGAACGCACGATGCCGAGATCGGCGATCGTCTTCGGAATGCCGACGGAGGCAAACAGCGTTTCCACCGCGTCGATGGCAGCGCCGGCCCGGTCGGCAATCGTGCCCGTCGTCGCGAGGCCCATCGCCTGCCCGATCTCCGCCAGCTCGGGCTCGCAATGACGGCGGTTGAACTCCATGACATACGGCATCATCACCGCGACGCCGGCGCCATGCGGCGTATGCGTCATCGCGCCGATCGGATACTGCACGGCATGCGCCGCCGCGGTGCCGGCGGTGCCGAAGGCGAGCCCCGCCATGGTGGCGCCGAGCATCAGCCGCTCGCGCGCCTCGACGTCGCTGCCGTTGCCGACCGCGCGCTTCAGGCTCGCTGCAATATGCGAGATCGCCAGCAGGGCGTAGTTGTCGCTGAGCACGTTCTTGCCGAGGAACACGTGTTCATGGACGATCGAGCCGGTCGGCTCCCGGCGCATCGTGGTGAAGGCCTCGATGGCGTGCGTCAGCGCGTCGGCACCGGACACCGCCGTGAGCCCCGGCGGGCACGAATAAGTCAGCTCGGGATCGCAGATCGCCGTGTGGCTGATGATGTGCGGCGAGGCGATGCCGACCTTCACCGCGCGATCGGGATCGGTCACCACCGCGACGGGCGTGACTTCTGAGCCCGTGCCCGATGTCGTCGGCAGCGAGATCAGCGGCAGCACCGGACCCGGCACCTTGAACTCGCCATAGTAATCGGAGATGCGGCCGCCATGCGCCAGCAGCACCGCGGCCACCTTGGCGGCGTCGAGGCAACTACCGCCGCCGATGCCGATGACGAGGTCGGCGTCGATCGCCTTGCCGGCTTCGACCGCGCTGGCGATGCATTCCACCGGCAGTTCGGCGATCGTGCCGTCGAACACGCGCGTCTGCAGGCCGGCCTGTGTCAGCGCATCGACCAGCCGCAGAAATTCGGCGTCGGCACCGAGCCGCTCGTCGGTGACGATCAGCGCCCGCTTGCCAAGCGCCGCGGCATAACCGGGCAAGGCCATGCGCTGACCCGCGCCGAAAACCAGGTTGCGCGGCGTGCGCAGCGTTCCGAACAGTGACAAATGCAGATCTCCGGTTAGGCGGCAGTGCCGCTAGTCTTCGTCGACGAGTTGTTCGCGGCCCTTGCTGATCGAGGGCACCAGCGCGGTGCCGAGCACCAGCAGCGCGGCGCTCAGCAGCACCAGGGTCAGCGGCTCGCTCAGGAAGGTCCAGACATTGCCGTTGCTGAGGATGAGGCCGCGCCGCAGGTTGTCCTCCAGCATCGAACCGAGCACGAGGCCGAGCAGCAAAGGCGCAAGTTCGAATCGCAGTTTGAACATCAGGTAGCCGACCACACCGAACACGGCGACTTCCAGCACATCCGACGGCCGCGAATTTACCGAGTAAATGCCGATGCAGCAGAACAGCACGATGGTGGGGAACAGCAGGTGATACGGCACCTTCAGGAACTTCACCCAGACGCCGATCAGCGGCAGGTTGATGACGACCAGCATCAGGTTGCCAACCCACATCGAGGTGACGACGCCCCAAAAGAGGTCGGGATGCTTGCTGATGACCTGCGGACCGGGCACGACGCCGTGCAGCGTCATGGCGCCGCCGACCAGCGCCATCACCGCCGTGGACGGCAGACCCAAAGTCAGCAGCGGAATGAAAGTCGTCTGCGCTGCGGCATTGTTCGCCGACTCCGGGCCGGCCACGCCTTCGATGGCGCCCTTGCCGAACCGCTCCGGCGTCCGCGACAGCGCTTTCTCCAGCGCATAGGAGACGAACGATGACAAGGTCGCGCCGTTGCCGGGGATGATGCCGATGATCGAGCCGAGCACCGAGCCGCGTGCGATGGGCCCGGCCGAATCCTTCAAGTCCTTGCGATCCGGCAACAGGCTGCCGACCACCTGGCCGACAAACGGCTTCTGCTCGGGCGTCTCGAGATTACGCAAGATCTCCGCGAGGCCGAACAGTCCCATCGACACGATGGCAACATCGAAGCCGTCATAGAGAAGCTGCAGGCCGTAGGTGAGGCGCGGCTCCGCCGTGATCTGGTCGGCGCCGACCAGCGCCATCAGCACGCCGATGAACAAGGTGCAGATCGCCTTGAGCACCGAACCGCCGGCGAGCACGATGGCGAGGCTCAGGCCCAGCACCATCAGCGCGAAGTAGTTGCCCGCGGTAAAGCTCAGCGCCAGCTTCGACAGCGGGATCGCCGTGCCGGCGATGACGAAAGTGGCGAAGGTGCCGGCGATGAACGAGCCGATGGCGGCGATGCCGAGCGCCTTGCCGGCCCTGCCCTGGCGCGCCATCGCGTGACCGTCGAACGTGGTCACCAGCGACGAGGTCTCGCCCGGCATGTTGACGAGGATCGCCGTTGTCGAGCCGCCATATTGCGAGCCGTAGTAAATGCCGGCCAGCATGATCAGCGAACCGATCGGTTCGGCGTTGTAGGTCAGCGGCATCAGGATGGCGATGGTCGCCAGCGGGCCGATGCCCGGCAGCACGCCGATCAGCGTGCCGACCAGACAGCCGATCAGACACAGCATGACGTTCTGCACCGAGAGAATGGTGGAGAAGCCGATATAGAGATGGTGAAACAGCTCAGCCACGCCGCCGCTCCGGCAAGCCGAAGAAGATGACGTACAGCATCGCGGCCAGCACGCCATAAGCGAGATAAGCAAGCCTGACGAGGAAGTCGATGCCGATCGATAGCGTCAGCGGCTCCTGAATGAATTTCGGGAACACCGGGATCGTGACGCTGAGCAGATCCATGAACACCAGCAGCATCGCCGCCGTCAGCCCGAAGGACAGTACGACCAGTTGCCTGGCATTCATGTCCGGCGTCGCACTGCCGGCGATGAAGACCGTCAGCGGGCCGACCACTATCAGTCCGAGCTGCGGCGTCGAGAACAGGCCGAAATCACCGCCGCGGATGAACAGCCCGAACACCATGATCGCGGCGATGACGATCGCCATCGGCCGCACCGAGACATAGAAGCGCTCGGCCGTCTCGTTGGATTGCACCAGGCCTTTGAGCAGGATGACGACGCCGGCGACGAACAGAATGACGGCCAGGCCCTTAGGCAACGCGCCGGTGCCGATGCGCGACAGCGCGCCGGCGTCGAGCTCGGTGGCGCCGAGCCACACCGCGATGGCCAGAAGCACGATCAGCGCGCCGCCGATCACGTCGATCCGCAGATGGCGGGGAACGGCGGCCGCCTGCCGCTCCCCGATCGGCTGAGTGGTCATGATCGGCGCGCCTCCGAATCCGTTCGCCGGCTCTGTCTACTTCTTCGCTGCGACCTGCTCGACCAGAGACTTCCAGTTCTTGCTCTGTCGCTCCATGAAGGTCTGCGTTTCGGCGGCGCTGAGGTCGAGCGTCTCGATCGCGACCTCGGCGTAGCGATCTTGCACGGCCTTGGACTTGATCGCTTCGCGCGTCTTCTTGTTGAGATATTCGACAATGTCGTCGGGTGTCTTCTTCGGCACGAACATCGCGACCCAGGAGTCGATGACATAGTCCTTGACGCCCAGCTCGTCGATCGTCGGCACATTGGGCAACGACGTCGATTTCTGCGCCGTGGTGATGGCGATCGGGGTAACGCTGCCGGCCTTGATGAACGGCATGATCGAACCGCTGTCGGCGATGGTCGCCGAGGCACGGCCGGCGACGACGTCGTTGATGGCGTCAACCGAGCCCTTGTACGGTACCATGGTCATGGCCAGCCCGGAGCGCAGCTCCAGCCCCTGACGTGCCAGGTTGCCGACGCTGGTCCAGCTCGCATAAGTCAGCTTGCCGGGATTCTCCTTGCCGTATTTCATCAACTCCGGGAAGGACTTGATGTTGAGATTATTCGCCACCACGAGGACGTAGGGCGTGTAGCCGATCATCGCCACCGCGCGGAGATCCTCGAGCGGTTTGTAGTCGGCGGCCTTGTTGGTGAAGGGATTGATCGCGATGGTCGAGGCGACGCCCATCAGAACGGTGTAACCGTCCGGCTCGGCGGCGATGCCCTGCTTGGTGCCGGGAATGCCGGCAGCCGCGCCATTGTTCTCGACGATGATGCGGTGGCCGATGATCGGCGCAATCGCGCCGCCCCAGATGCGGGTCTGGGTGTCGGCGCCGCCACCGGCCGCGAACGGCACGATGGCAGTGATATTCTTCGCCGGATATTGCTGCGCCGTGGCGGCGCCGCCGGCGAACGCCGCGGTTGCGCCGAGGATGGCGGCCACCGCCGCAAGTTTACGTATTCCCAAAGTGATGCGCGTCATCTGCTTTCCTCCCTGATCATTACTTTCTTGGGCCCGATAGCGCGCTTGTTTTGCTTCGTCATGGCGACCGGACCGATGAGCCGCGATGCTAGTGCAGTTTCCGGCCTGTCCCACCGGCGCTAATGCACTGTTTCGGACAATGAAACATGCGCCCCGCGGCAACGAATGCCGTCAGCGCTGAGCGCCCATCACATCGAGCACCGCGCCGGTGACCAGCGAGGCCTTGTCCGACAGCAGCCAGATGATCGCCTCGGCCACTTCCTCCGGCCGGCCGGCGCGGCCGAGCGGATTTTTGGCGGCGAATTCCTTGACGCGATCCGCCTGCCCGGCCTTGGCGTGGATCGGCGTATCGACCATTCCCGGGCGGATGGAATTGATGCGGACGCCGTCGCGGGCGACCTCGACGGCGAGCCCCTTGGTCATCGTGTCCACGGCGGCCTTGGAGCCGGCATAGTGGATGAAGCGCCCCGGCGAGCCGGTGAGCGCGCCGATCGACGAGATGTTGACGATTGAGCCGCCCTTGCCGCCGAGTTTGGTCGACATGCGCTTGATGCCCTCGCGGCAACAGATCAGCACGCCGATGGCGTTGACCGCGTAGATGTCCATCGCCTCCTGAAAATCATAGGTATCGGCGGTGCGGTGATGCGGTCCATTGACGCCGGCATTGTTGACCAGGCCGGTGATCGGGCCGAAGGTCTTGTCGGTCGTCTCGAACATGCGGACGATGTCCGCTTCGACGCCCATATTGGCCTTGACCGCGATGGCCTTGCCGCCGAGCTTCTCGATATCGGCGACAACGCCGTCGGCGAGATCCTTCGAGCTGTTGTAGTTGACGACGACGCTGGCGCCGGCGGCGCCGAGCAGACGCGCGGTTGCGGCGCCGATGCCGCTGCTCGCGCCCGTGACGATGACTACTTCCTTCATGAATCCTCTGACTGTCGATATCGATTAAAGCGGATGAAACGGCTCAGCCCGGCTTCTGCCAGCTCAGCAACGTGCCGCCGGTCTTGATCTTCTGCTCGCCCTGAACGGCCGGCAGCGGATACTCGTCCTCGTTGATGACAAAGCCCTTCTTCGACGCGAAGTCCATGCGTGGCGGACAGAAGATGTCGTAGAGCGAGCTCGACGGTCCGTCCTGACCGATACAACGGCTGGTGTGGATCGCCAGCGCCGGAATAATGATGACAGACGGCGTCGGCATCTCGGCGTGATCGTCCGGCACCCAGGTGCTCAGATCTGCGCCCCAGTTGTAGCGCATGTGGTGCATCCAGGTGCCTTCGAAGCACAGCGAGCCCTGCTCGAAATCGTCGTGCCAATGCGGGCTGAGCGAATTGGTCGGCCTGCGGGTGAAGAACTGGCCGAACAGGTTGACCATCATATTGGTCGAGCGGAAGCAGCGCGGCTGGATGCGGTCGCCCTTCGGGTTGAGATACTGCGCCAATTGATAGTGACGCAGCTTGAAGCCGCCAACCGGCTCCGGCCACAGATCAGGTGGCGCCAGTTCCGGCGCGCCGTCGGCGTAGGTGTCCTTATTGATCGCCTGCGCCATCACGTCGGCCGACGCCTTGGAGAAGATGCGCGCGACCTTGCCGGCGCTGCGCGCGATCACTTCGCTCGGGCCCGGCGGCACGATGGTGAGGGATTCGGGCTCGGCCTCGACCTTCTCGCTGCCCGCCTTGATGGTCAGCGACGCGCCGCCCGGCGGCGCGATCACCATGTACTCTTCCGGATTGTCGGCCCGCGCCAGCACCGCGCCGGGCTTCACCTCCGAAACGCAGACGGCGAAATTGCCGCCGCGCGTGATCCAGGTTCGCGCCAGGCCGTCCGGGCTGATCTCCTGCGGTTCCTGATCGCGGAACACGGACTTGGAGGCTGCACGTTTCGACACACCGGACATAGAGTTTACTTCCCTGCACGCACGGCCGACGGCGACCGGACGCCAATTTTACGGCGGCGGGTCCGGGCGCGGCAGGGCTCTTGCGGCCGAATTTCGCAGGGTGAAATGGATGGCGCTTTGCTACCCTCGCGGCCTTATCGGGTCCCGGGACCGTTGATATGATCCGGGCAAAAGCCGCCGCCAGGGGGAGATCAGTCAGGTGAACAAAGCGGTCCGCGACCTCACCCGCATGGAGCCGGTCAGCGAGACCGTGCCCGGCCTGGGGGCGCCGAACATCCACTGCCGGACGAATTCCCGGCGCGGTCACACCAACCCGCTCGACCGCTCCTATCCGCCGGTCAACGCCGTGTGCCGCGCCCTCAATGTGCTCAAGGTGGCGAACGAGAAGTCGATCGTCACGGTCAATTCGATTTACGCCGCGACCAAGATCCCGCGGCCGACCATCGTGCGGCTGCTCGAGACTCTGATGCACGAAGGTTATGTGGTTCGTGACAACATGTGCGGCGGCTATCGCGTCACGCAGAAGGTGCTGGAACTGTCGGCCGGCTACGGCGGCATCTCGCGGGTCATCGAGATCGCACGGCCCCTGTCCATCGGCCTGACGCGCCAGATCAAATGGCCGATCGGCCTCGGCGTCATCGACGGCGACGCCATCGAGATCGTGTACTGGACCGGCACCATCAGCCCCGTGGTGCACACCAATACGGTCCTCGGCAAGCGTCCGGACCTGTTCCGCTTCGCCATGGGCCGCGCCTATATGGCGTTCTGCGGCGATGAGGAACGCGAACGTCACATCGCGCGCATGCGCAAGGAAATGCCGGTAGAATTCGGCCCGCAGGAGGAAACCGCCTTCCGCGAGCACCTCAAGCGCGCGCGCAGCGTCGGCTATGCCATGCGCGACCCGCGCACGGAGCCGGCGCGCATGACGACCTTCGGCGTGCCGCTGATGGAGAAGGACAAGGTGGCCGCGGTGATGTCGGTAAGTTTCTTCACCTCATCGGTACCGCAGAAGGACATCAAGAAGATGGTACTGAAGCCGCTGATCGAGACGCGGCTCAACATCGAGCACGCGCTCGCTTTCATCAGCGACCGGCCGCACCTCGACGCCTCGGCAAACCGCGAATACGACGTGACGCTCTGAAGCGTCCGCTACTTGTCGAGCACCGGGTTGGTCGGCGGCGTGCCGCCTTCGAACAGCGGATCGAACTTGCGGTAGGTCACCTTCCAGCCATCCTTCGTGTAGACGAGATGGTCGGTCATGTAGGCGATCTGGATCGGCGGATGCGTCGGCAGCACCGGCTTGCCGTCGGCGGCGTACAGCATCATGAACCAGTGGCAGGTCGCCTTGTCGGGCCCGCCGTCGAAGAACGCCTTGAAGTTCTGCACCGAGTGCACGACGGTCCGGTCGCCGCGGCTCTCGCGCCACTGGTAGAAGGCGCGGATCTTCTCGCGGCCCTCGTAGCTAGCGGCCGAGCCGACGAACTTGGCGTCCTCGGTGTAGTAATCGGGCGCGTTGCGACCCCAGTTCCGGTCGACGTCGTGCCAATAGTCGATCAGCAAGGCGTGCAGAACCTGCGTGAGCCTCAACCGGTCATCGTCAATACGCATGGTCAGCCTTTCGTACCGTCGCCCGTCGTTGCCGGTTGATAGCAGGGCGATGCCGGGGGCCCCCGCGATTTCCCCGGCTTTTTCGACCTGTGAAAAGCACCGCGGGCTGTCGGGCCGGCCGCTTTTCGCAAGGACCGGAACTTTCCCGAGCCTTGAGGTACGTCAAGAAGGATTGGCCGGCGTCCCGTAACCTGTCCCCCGAAAGGCCGTAAAAGGTCGCGGATTTTGGATGGGCAACACGGCAAAAATCGCCTTCATCGGCGCGACCAGCATGTCGTTCGGCATGAGCATGCTGCGCGACGTCATGTCCAGCCGCGAGCTCGCCGGCAGCACACTGACCCTGGTGGGCCGGCATGCCGACACCCTCGCGCGGGTGGCAGAACTGGCGAACCTGATGAACGTCCGGTCCGGCGCGGGGCTGACGATCGAAGCGACGACCGACCGCCTGGCAGCGCTCGATGGCGCCTCCTTCGTCGTCAACGCCGGCGCCATCGACCGTAATCGGCTCTGGAAATACGACTTCGAGATTCCGCGCAAGCACGGCATCCGCCACACGCTCGGCGAG
>JAHCKF010000063.1 GCA_026125925.1 Pseudolabrys sp. | reverse complement strand
TCGCCGTTACGAGCCTTGAGACGGGCGGTCGCCAGCCGGCGGCCGCCCGTCGCGTTTCCCCGGGACGCCAAAAAATCGGCCCTTCCTTGTAAGCAAATCATTACCAAGGCCCCGCTAGGATTGCGCGTCCGGAAACGAGGCGAGGATGGGCTCTTGGAGTTCCTGTGGGCCGCGCTGACGCGCAATTTCGACCACCTTTTGAATGTCTTCTTCAGGGTCGGCTCGGATTTCTCGATCAACTCGCTGCTCTGCGCCCTGGCCGTGGCCGTCGCGTTCGTCGTCTGGCAGCGGCTGCGCCGTGGCCGGCGGCTTCGGCTGCGGGCGCTGGCGCGCGCCTTGTTCCCGCGCCGCATCCTGCGCAGCCCCTCGACCGTCGCCGATATCGGCTACTTCCTGTTCAACATCTTCGTGTTCGGCGCCATCGTCAGCTTCGTCGCGATTTCGTATCAGTTCCTGACCAATGGCGTGCTGAACGGCCTGATTGCGCTGTTCGGCAAACCGGCGCCCTCGACCTGGCCGGAATGGGCATCACGATCGGTTATCACCGTGATGCTGTTTCTTGCCTACGAGTTCGGCTACTGGGTCGATCACTACCTCAAGCACCGGGTGCCGTTCCTGTGGGAGGTGCACAAGGTGCATCACACCGCGGAAGTGCTGACGCCGCTGACGGTGTTCCGCATGCATCCGCTCGACACCTATGTGTTCGGCAACATCCTGGCCATCGTCGCCGCGGTCACCAATGGCGTCGGCGCTTATATGTTCGGCGACACGACCTACCAATACGCGCTGTCGGGCAGCAACATCATCCTCGTCGTGTTCGTTCATGCCTATGTGCATCTCCAGCACACGCACATGTGGATCGCGTTCCGCGGCCTGCTCGGCCGCATCTTCCTCAGCCCGGCGCATCATCAGGTGCATCACTCGGCCAATCCGATCCACTTCAACAAGAACCTCGGCAGTTGTCTGGCGATCTGGGACTGGCTGTTCGGAACCCTGCACCTTCCGTCGAAGACGCCCGAAAAGCTCACCTTCGGCGTCGAACCGGCGCAGGCGAATGCCCACACCATCACCGGCGAGTTCATCGCGCCGTTCGGCCGCGCCATCATGGCGTTGCTGGCGATGATCCCCGGCCTGCCGCGGCGGGCGCCGGATCTGGCTGCGGCGGAAACCGAGCAATCCTGAGCTGCAACGGACGCGGGCCCGCGGCCCCGCCGATTGCATCGATGTGGCATGCCGCCTAGATTGCCCCTTTCGCGGCCTGCGGGCCGGCATTCAGAAACGGCACCGTCCAAAAAAGCGAGAGGGAGAGCCAATCCATGCCGCACAAAATTCTACTCATGGGCGCATCTTATGGGTCGCTGTTGGCCTCCAAGCTGTTGTTCGGCGGGCATTCCATCCATCTTGTCTGTCTGCCGGCCGAAGCCGACCTGATCAATGCCGAGGGCTTCAAGGTGAAGCTGCCGGTGCGCGGCCGCGCCGAGCCGGTGCTGCTGGAGTCGCGCAAGCTGCCCGGCAAGGTGACCGCCGGGCCGGCGACCGGGGTCAACCCGGGCGATTACGACCTCATCGGCCTGTGCATGCAGGAACCGCAATATCGCTCCGAAGGCGTGCGGCAGTTGCTCGATGCCGTCGGCAAGTCGAAGAAGCCGTGCATGTCGATCATGAACATGCCGCCGCTGCCCTACATCAAGCGCATCCCCGGCCTCGACTACGAGCCGCTGAAGGCGGCCTACACAGACGCCTCGGTGTGGGACTCGGTCGATCCGAAGAAGATCACGCTCAACAGCCCCGACCCGCAGGCGATCCGTCCGCCCGACGGCAAGGCCAACGAACTCCTGGTGACGCTGCCGACCAACTTCAAATGCGCGCGCTTCGAGGACGACAAGGACACCGCGCTGATTCGCCAGCTCGAGAAGGATGTCGAGGCGGCGCGCTTCGATGCGCCGGAGGGCAAGATCGAGCTGCCGGTGAAGCTGAGGGTCTACGATTCGATCTTCGTGCCGCTCGCCAAGTGGTCGATGCTGCTGGCCGGCAATTACCGCTGCATCACCAAGGACGGCATGCGCACCGCCAAGGAGGCGGTCCATACCAACATCGAGGAATCGCGGTCGGTCTACAACTTCGTGTTCGACCTGTGCGTCAAGCTCGGCGCTTCGCCGTCGGACCTGGTGCCGTTCGAGAAATACGCCGCCGCGGCCGAGAGCCTGTCGCGTCCGGCCTCGGCGGCGCGCGCGCTCTATAACGGCGCGCCGAACATCGAACGGGCCGACAAGCTGGTCCAGCTCATCGCCAAGCAGAAGGGCCTCAGCCATCCTGTCATTGATGCCGGGGTTGCCCTGGTTGACGAGCTTCTCGCCGCCAACCGCAAGAAGGCGGCGTAGTCACTCTTCCCAGTCGGGATACCGGGCCGGCCCGTGCGCAACGGGCCGGCCTTTTTATTTTTTGTTTATACCGGTAACCGAACCTCCGGTCTCCTGGCCGGCTTAAGGATGCGGTTATCACGATGGCGATAGGCCCCATAAACATGGGCCGCGGATGGCGCCGGGCGCTATTTCAAAAATGTGACATCGGCGCAACAGGCGCTTTTGATTCTCTTGGGAAGCTCTGGAAAGCAGGCCGGTTCGCCTAATAAGGCAGCAACTGCCAACGTTTTCGCCTTGCCGATTTGCATGACTCCAGACGAAAAATAATCCCAACGCACGCCTCATTGCGTCAGACGTATAAACAGCACCGGCCGGGGGTATGGCCTGCTGACAGCGCAAAGGGGCGGTGCTGGTGGATCGGCGTTGCGTCGATCGAATGCAAAGGGGCAGGGTCCTATGAAGAAGGTTTTGTTGTCAGCTCTCGCCGCGGTCGCTTTGTCCGCTGCGCCCGCGTTTGCCGCGGACATGCCGGTGAAGGCCGCGAAGGTCGCCCCGGCCCCGGCGCCGAGCATCTTCGACATCGCCATCGGCGGCGTCGTCATGTCGGACTACAATTTCCGCGGCGTCTCGCAGTCGAACCGCGGCTGGTCGGGCGGCGCCTATTTCGAGCCGCAGCTCTCGATCGGCTTCGGTACGCTCTACGCCGGCATCGCGGCCTATGGCATCAGCTGGCCGACCAATCTCGGCTTCACCGATCCGTCCGCCGAAGTCGACCTGTACGGCGGCTGGCGCAACACCTTCGGCGCCTTCTCGGTCGACCTCGGTCTCATCTACTACTACTACCCGCAGGAAACCTTCAACGGCTTCACCAGCGACAGCGATTTCTACGAAATCTACGGCAAGTTCGGTTACGCCATCACGCCGGCCCTGTCGATCGGCGCCAACGTGTTCTATACGCCGGACCTGCTGAACTACAGCGAGACCTTCGCCACGGCCGGCGTCGGCGGCGGCAATGTCGGCGCGACCTACGCGTCGTTCGTCGCCAAGTGGACGACGCCGTGGACGTATAACGGCATCGGTTCGTTCATCAGCGGCGAACTCGGTCACTGGTGGATCGACGGCGGCCAGTTCGTGGCTGCTGGTGCGGGCCCGGTGGGTGCGCCGCTCGGCGCCGGCATCGACCCGGATTACACCTACTACAACATCGGTATCGGCTTCACCTACAAGGCGCTTACCCTCGATCTGCGCTACCACGGCACCGATCAGAGCTCCGACGACTGCGCGGCGTTCCTCGCCACGAACTCGCCGAATGCGTCGAACCGCTGGTGCAACGACACGTTCATCGCGTCGCTCAAGTTCGACACCACGCTCTCGGCCCTCAAGTAAGCCGAACTGTAAAGGCCTTCACCGGCCAAACGAAAACGGCGGTCCCGCAAGGACCGCCGTTTTTTTGTTCGTCCCGGTGTACCCGATGCCTTACTCCGCTGCGGCCAGGGTGCCTTCGCGGAGTCGGCTCCCCTCGGCGTCGCGTTCGACGTGGAGCTGGCGGCGGTGGAACGCCGCCAGCGTCGAGCGGTGGCCGATCGAGACGATGGTCGTGCCGGGCAGCCGCTCCTGCAGCAGGCGGTAGACATTGGCCTCGGCCGCTTCATCGAGCGAGGCGGTGGCCTCGTCGAGGAACAGATAGTCCGGCTTCAGCAGCAAAGCGCGGGCGATGCCGAGGCGCTGCTGCTCGCCGAGCGACAGCATGCGGTTCCAGTGCGCTTCTTCCTCGAGCCGGGGCACCAGCGCCGGCAGACCGGCCGCGGCGATCAGGTCGCCGATTCTGGCGTTGTCGGCGCTGTCCGGCTCGAGCGGGTAAGCGACCGCGGCCGCGAGCGGCGCGATCGGGAAGTAGGGCCGCTGCGGCAACATCATCACCTTGGCGCCCTTGGGCACATGGACGGTGCCGGAGCCGAACGGCCAGATGCCCGCCAGCGCCCGGAAGAAGGTCGATTTGCCGGAGCCCGACGGCCCGGTGACCAGCACATGCTCGCCGGCGCCGATGGTGAGGTCGCGGGCCGTGACCAATGGAGCGCCGTTCGGCAGCTTCACCGCCAGGTCCTTGATGGTGACGGCGCTGCCGTCGCCTGGCGTCACCTCGACGACCGGAGGCGTCACCGCGAGGACCTGGGCGCTCATGACCGAGCGGTCGAAGCCGTCGAGACGCTCGATGACCGCCCGCCAGTCGGCGAGGCTGCGGTACAATGTGACGAAGATCGACAGCGCGTCCTGGACGCGGCCGAACGCGTTGGCGGTTTGCATCAGGCCGCCGAGTTGCATGGCGCCGGCGAAATAGGCCGGGCTGACCATGATGAAGGGAAACACCACGGCCGCCTGTGAATAGGTGGCGGTGAAGAAGGTCAGCTTCTTCTGGCGCGACATGATGGCCAGCCAGTTCGACACCACATTGCCGAACCGCATCAGCAGGCGGTCGCGCTCGGCCGCCTCGCCCTCGAGCAGGGCGATCTGCTCGGCGTTCTCGCGCACGCGCACGAGGTTGAAACGGAAATCCGCTTCGTAACGCTGCTGCTGGAAGTTCAATGCGATCAGCGGCCGGCCGATCAGATGCGTCAACGCCGTGCCGATAACGGCGTAGATCAGCGCCGCCCACAAGAGGTAGCCGGGGATGTTGTAGCTGATGCCGAAGAGATGCAGCGGCGCCGCCGCCGACAGATTCCACAGGATGACCATGAACGACACCAAGGTGACCAGCGAGCTGAGCAACTGGATGCTGATCGACAAGGTACTGGAGACGAACGAGGTGACGTCTTCGGCGATGCGCTGGTCGGGGTTGTCGGCCGCCTCGCCGGACAACTGCATGCGGTAGTGATTAGCGCCGGCCAGCCATTCGTCGAGGTAACGCCGGGTCAGCCAGCGCCGCCAGCGGATCTGGAGCCACTGGTTGAGGTAGAGCTGGTACACGGCGAGACCGACAAAAGCCGCCGCCAGGATGGTGAAATAGCCGAGCTGGTAGACGAAGGCGTTCCAGTCTTTGTTTTGCAGCGCATTATAAAAATTGGCGTTCCACGAATTCAGCAGCACCGTGATGCCGACGATCGTCAGTTCGATGGCGATGACCGCGGCGAGCAGGATGCGCCCGGGCCAGCGGTCCTCGGACCAGAAGTAGGGACTGGCGATGCGCCACACGGTGGCAAGCGTTGCGATAATGCCTCTCAAGGAAGGCTCCTTTGGCGCGGGCGAAATGAAATGCAGGCAACGGCACAGGCTGTGTCAATTTGACTGCACTGGATACCTGAAAATAGGGCTTTTGCCGGGCCGCCCAACCCCTGCCCACGGTTGCGTCCCGCCGTCGCGGACCGTACGATGAAATCTCAAGGGTTGCCTTGGTGTTAGCCGACAGGCTTGGACCAAGGAATAAGACCCGATTAAAAATGTTTAATAACAAGAACAAAGCGCGACAAAGCAACCCAAGGGAGGGATTCAGATGACCAAGAGCTTGTCCACGACGACGTCCCGTCGCCGGTTTCTCGGCGGCGCAGCCGTCGCCGGCGTGGCGACGATCGCCATGCCGCAGGTATCACGCGCGCAGACCGTGACCCTGAAGATGCAGAGCGGCTTCGGCCCGACCGATATTCTCAGCGATTACGGCCGCGACTACGTCACCAAGGTCAACGCCATGGGCGGTGGCCGTCTCAAGATCGACTTCCTCAACTCCGGCGCGGTGGTCAAGCCGTTCTCGGTGATGGACGCGACGTCGACCGGCGTGCTCGACGCGAACTGGAGCGTCCCGGCCTATTGGTACGGCAAGCACCGCGCCGCCTCGCTGTTCGGCACCGGCCCGGTCTACGGCACCAATGCCGACCAGTTCATGAGCTGGTTCTATTATGGCGGCGGCGACAAGTTGTATCGCGAGCTCACCCAGGACACCCTCAAGCTCAACGTCGTCGGCTTCTTCTCCTTCGCCATGCCGACGCAGCCGCTCGGCTGGTTCAAGAAGCCGGTCAATGGTCCGGATGACCTCAAGGGTCTCAAGTACCGCACCGTCGGTCTCGCCTCCAACGTGATGCAGGCCATGGGCGCCAGCGTTGCCCAGCTTCCCGGGCCGGAAATCCTGCCGGCGATGGAAAAGGGCGTCATCGACGCGTTCGAGTTCAACAACCCGACCTCGGACAGCCGCTTCGGCGCGCAGGACGTGGCGAAGAATTACTACCTGGGTTCGTACCACCAGGCCTCGGAAGCGATCGAAGTCGTCTTCAACAAGGGCAAGTATGACGGCCTGGCCAAGGAGCAGCAGGAGCTACTCAAGATCGCCGTGCAGGCGACGTCGGCCGACGGTGGCTGGAAGGCGTCCGACATCTACTCGAACGACCTGCAGACCCTGATGAGCAAGCACAGCGTGCAGGTCAAGCGCACGCCGGTGTCGGTGTTCAAGGCGCAGCTCGCAGCCTGGGACAAGGTGGTCGACGAAATCTCGGCGGACTCCGCTCAGGGGCCGATGATCAAGAAGATCCTCGAGAGCCAGAAGGCCTACGCCAAGCGCGTCGCCTTCTATTCGATCAACAACGAGGCCGACTTCAAATCCGCCTATGAACACTATTTCGGGCCGATGAAGGTCTGAGCGGACACAATCTCTGGCGCCGGGGCGGCACGTCCGCCCCGGCGGCATTTTGTTGCATAAGGGGCTGATCTTCCCGTGGAACGCATTCTGCTGTTTATCGACCGGCTCAGCGCAGGAGTCGGCAAGGCCTTCGGCTGGTGCATCATCATCATGACGCTCGGCACCTGTTACGAGGTGTTCGTGCGTTACGTGCTGCGGGCGCCGACCAACTGGGCCTTCGACCTGTCCTATTTCATGTATGGCGCGCTGTTCATGATGGCCGGCGCCTACACCTTGTCGCGCAACGGCCACGTCCGCGGCGACGTCATCTACCGCATGATGCCGGTGCGGGTGCAGGCCTCGATCGACCTGGTTCTCTATATCATCTTCTTCCTGCCCGGGGTCGGCGCGCTGCTCTGGTACGGCATCCCTTACGCCCAGATTTCCTGGCAGATTCACGAGGTCAGCATCTATAGCCCCACCGGCGCGCCGGTGTATCCGCACAAGACGCTGATCCCGATCGCCGCCTTCTTCCTGCTGTTGCAGGGATTTGCCGAAATCGTCCGCTGCATCGTGTGTATACGCGACGGCATGTGGCCGGCGCGTCTGCACGACGTCGAGGAGATGGAATCCGCGATTCTGCATGAGGCCGAGGACCGCCGCCGCATCGAAGACGAAATGCATGTGGGGGCCAAGCAATGACCTTCACCAATCCGGAAGTCGGCATCATCCAGCTCGCCGGCTTCATCGTCATCATCCTGCTCGGCTTCCCCATCACCTTCACGCTCGTCGCGATGGGCGTGATCTTCGGCTATTACGCGATGGGGTCGCGCATCTTCGATCTGCTCGTCACCAATACCTACGACGTGATGTCGAACGACGTGCTGACCGCGGTGCCGTTGTTCCTGTTCATGGGCTACATGGTCGAGCGCTCCAACATTCTCGACCGGCTGTTCTACTCGATCCAGATGGCCGCGCGCCGCGTGCCCGGCGCTCTGGCGGTGGCGACGCTGATCACCTGCGCGCTGTTCGCGACCGCGACGGGCATCGTCGGCGCCGTGGTGACCTTGATGGGGCTGCTGGCGTTCCCGGCGATGCTGAAAGCGGGCTACGACGTCAAGCTCTCCGCGGGCGTGATCTGCGCCGGCGGCTGTCTCGGCATTCTCATTCCGCCGAGCGTGCTGCTCATTCTTTACGGCGCGACGACGTCGGTGTCGGTGGTGCAGCTCTATGCCGCCGCCTTCATTCCGGGCTTCATGCTGGCCGGGTTCTACATCCTTTACGTCATCGCCCGCGCCATGATCAATCCGGCGCTGGCGCCGCGGCCGCCGGAGTTCGACAGGCCGATTCCCTTTGGCGAAGTCACTTGGGCGCTTGCCACGTCGTTCTTTCCCTTGGCGGTTCTGATCCTGTCGGTGCTCGGCGCCATCCTGTTCGGTCTGGCGACGCCATCGGAGGCGGCGGCGGTCGGTGCGGGCGGCTCGATCCTGCTGGCGGCGGCCTATCGGTCGCTGACGTTCCAGCGCCTCAAGGAGGCGGTTTATCTGACCGCACGCACCTCGGCGATGGTCTGTTACCTGTTCATCGGATCGTGGACCTTCTCCTCGGTGTTCTCGTATCTCGGCGGTCACGAGGTGATCGAGCACTGGGTGCTGGCGGCGAACCTGTCCACGACCGGGTTCCTGATCCTGACCCAGGTCATCATCTTTCTGCTCGGCTGGCCGCTGGAGTGGACCGAGATCATCATCATCTTCGTGCCAATCTTCCTGCCGCTGCTGAAGACGTTCAGCGTCGACCCGCTGATCTTCGGCATCCTGGTCGCACTCAACATCCAGACCTCGTTCAACACGCCGCCGATGGCCATGGCGGCTTACTACCTGAAAGGCGTGTCGCCGCCGCACGTCAAGCTGACGGAGATTTTCTCCGGCTCCCTGCCGTTCGTATTGCTGGTGTTCCTCTCGATGACGCTGGTCTATATATATCCCGGCATTGCGTTGTGGCTGCCGCACATGCTCTACAAGTAAGTGCGGCCTTACGAAGAGTGAGCTGGGTGTGACCGACGAGGAATTGACAGGGCTGACCGCGATCGAAGCGGCCGAGCACATTGCGAACGGCGATTTCAGCTCCGAGGAATATGTCGGCGCCTGCCTGGACCGGATCGCGGCCATCGATGGCGAGGTGCATGCCTTCGTGCATCTCGACCCGGATGCGGCGCTGGCCCAGGCGCGGGAGGTTGACGAACGCCGGCGCAACGGCCAGCCGATCGGCCTGTTGCACGGCATCCCCGTCGCCATCAAGGATATCTTCGACACTGCCGATTATCCGACCGAGTGCGGCACCGCCGTACTCAAGGGCCGCCAGCCGATGCACGACTCGGCAGTCGCCGCGCGCTTGCGCGAGGCCGGCGCCGTCATCATCGGCAAGACGGTCACCACCGAATGCGCCTATTTCTCACCGGGCCCGACGCGCAATCCGCATGATCTGACGCGCACGCCCGGCGGCTCGTCATCGGGCTCTGCAGCGGCGGTGGCGGCGGCCATGGTGCCGCTCGCCGTCGGCTCGCAGACCAATGGCTCGGTCATCCGGCCGGCGTCGTTCTGCGGCGTCTATGGCGTCAAGCCGAGCCACGGCCTGATTTCGCGCAGCGGCGCGCTGATGCTGTCGCAGACGCTCGACCATGTCGGCGTCATGGCGCGATCGCTGGCCGACGCGGCGCTGATCCTCGAAGTGCTGGCCGGTTACGATGCGGCCGACGACGATACGCGGCCGGTGGCTTCACCCGATTATCTCGAACAGGTGGCCGAGCCGCCGCCGGTGCCGCCGCGCCTGGCTTTCGTGCGCACGCCGGCCTGGGACAAGGCCGATCCGGCGACGCATGCCGCGTTTTCCGAACTCGCGGCCAGCCTTGGCGACCAGGTGTCGGAGATCGATCTGCCGGACGACTATGCGGCGGCCTGGGACGATCACCATGTCATCATGGCGACCGACATGGCGCACAATCTCGATCCGCTGCTGCAACGCGGCGGCGATGTGCTGAGCCTGCAACTGCGCGATCTGATGGCCGAGGGCCGCTCGTTTCCGGCGGTGCGGTACCTGCAAGCGCAGCAGAACGGCAAAGGCTACGCCGCCGGCATCGGCAAGCTATTCGATCAGTTCGACGCCATCCTCACGCCATCGACGCCGGGCGTGGCGCCGGTCGGCGAGGCGACCGGCAGCCCCGCGTTCAACACGCTGTGGAGCTTGACCGGTCTGCCGGCGGTGACGTTGCCGCTCCTGACCGGGGATAGCGGCATGCCGCTCGGCGTTCAACTCGTCGGCGCGCCGCGCGACGATGCGCGGCTCTTGCGCACCGCGAACTGGCTCATCGAACAATTGGATAATTAGCGGGCAGTGGACTTCCGGGTGCGGGCGAACAGCGGCTTCCAGTCGTCGCCCCAGAACGCCCACACCATCAAGGCGAGCCCGATCAGCGAGCAGATCCACAGCGGCAGGGCGGCGAGCTTGCCGGCGATCAGCAGGATGTAGCCGATCATGATGATCGCGCCGATCAAAGCCGTGATTGCGTCCGCCATGCGTTCCTCGAGCCGGGTTGTTTGTTCGTTGCCGCCAGTGTAGCGGCGCGGCGGGGAGCGTTCCACCCCTTTTTCCGCCGGTATCAACCTTTCGGCGGCGCGCCGAGCTGCTCCTTGAAGAAGGCGATGGTGCGGCTCCAGGCGAGTTCGGCCGCCGCCTTGTCGTAGCGGCTGCCGGTGTCGTTGTTGAAGGCGTGATTGACGTTCGGATAGACGTACGCCGTGAACGTCTTGCCCGCGGCCTTCAACGCTTCTTCATAGGCCGGAATGCCGGCATTGATGCGGCTGTCGAGCCCGGCATAGTGTAGAAGCAGTGCCGCGTGGATTTTCGGCACGTCCGCGGCGGGTGGTTGCGCGCCGTAATACGCGACGCCGGCTTTGAGATCAGGCGACAGCACGGCGATGCGGTTCACCATGCCGCCGCCCCAGCAAAAACCGACAGCACCCACGGCACCGGTTGCACCTTGATGCGCCGCGAGGAACGGCACCGCGGCGGCGATGCGTTGCGCCGTCTCGCCGGCGTTGAGCGTGGCGATCATCTCGCGGCCCTTGTCCTCGTCCTTCGGCGTGCCGCCGAGCGGCGACAGCGCATCGACAGCGAAAGCGAGAAAGCCGTCGAGCGCCAGCCGCCGCGCGATGTCCTGAATGTGTGGATTAAGGCCGCGGTTCTCGTGAATGACGATCACGGCCGGCCGCTTGGCGCCGCCTTTCAAGTGAGCCAGATAGCCCGACATCTTGGTGCCGGCCGCATCGTAGCTCGCCGTCCCAGTCGTCAACCGCGCGTCGCCGGCGGGAACGGTCTCGGCGCGCGCATAATCGTTCTGCAAGAGCGGCAGCAGCGCCAGCGCCGCCGCGGTCGAGCCGGCGATGGCGGTCAACCGGTCGAGAAAGGTGCGGCGATCGATCTGGCCATGCGTGAAGCTGTCATAGAGTTCGACGATGCGTTGGTCGGTCGAGCGCTGATCCATGGGGGAGCTCCGGTTTCTCTCATGCTGCTTGAAACGGCCGCCACGGCAAATAAATTCGGCATATCGCGGCGTTCCGCCGCGCATGGGCGGCATGGCTTGACGACGCAAGGCCGGCACGGCAATTCAATATTCCTTACTCAGCGCGCCCCGGTCCGCGGGCTCGCGATGCCCGGAGACGCCATGAGGTTCCATCGCTCAACCGCGAAGCGGCTCGCGGTCGCCGCGGCGCTGTCGGTTTTGGCCATGGCGGACCTAACGGCGGCGATGGCGCAATCGTTTCCGCTCGGTCAGGTGCTGGTGCTCGACGCGCCGCGCATCGGCGCGCTCAAGCGCGTGCCGGTGATCACCACCGAGAGCGACGGCACGGCGACGATCGACCTGTGGTGCAAGACCGTGGCGGCGCGCCTCACCGTCGAGGGCGCCGGCATCCGCATCGAGACCGCGCCGCTGCCGGAGGCGCTGCCGCAATACATGA
>JAHCKF010000062.1 GCA_026125925.1 Pseudolabrys sp. | reverse complement strand
GCCTGCCCACGGCTTCATCGGCGCAATGCAAAGCATTCGCGGTTGTCTTCATCCATTTCCCGGGCCGGTGCGGCTATGAGCGGCCCCGCCGATAAGGCCGCTTTCGTCGCCGTTGATTGGGGCACGAGCAGCTTCCGCGCCTGGCGCATGGCGGCGGACGGCACGCCGCTCGCCTACAGCCGCGGCCCGGAAGGCATGTTGCATTGCGCGAGCGCTGGCTTCGCGCCGGTCCTGCAACAGCATCTGGAGAAGCTCGGCGCCTCTCGCGATGTGCCGGTGCTGATCTGCGGCATGGCCGGCGCTCGCCAGGGCTGGGTCGAGGCGCCATATCTTGCCGCGCCCAGCCGCCTCGACCGGCTGCATGACGGCGCGGTCCGCGTCGATGTGCCGGGCGATGTCCGCATCCTGCCTGGCATTGCGCATCGCGATCCGGCCGCGCCGGAAGTGATGCGTGGCGAGGAGACCCAAATCCTCGGCGCCATCGAGGACGGCTTCAGCGGCCTCGTGTGCATTCCCGGCACGCACAGCAAATGGGTGGCGATCGAGAACGGCAGCATCGCCGGCCTGATGACGTTCATGACCGGTGAACTGTTCTCCGTCATCACCGCGCACACGATCCTCACGCACGCCGTCGATGCGGGCACGCTGCCGGTGCGGCCGAGCGCGGCGTTTCACGAGACGCTTTCCGCAGCGGCGTCCGGCACGACAGAATTGTCATCCGCGCTGTTCCGCCTGCGCGCCGCGCAATTGCTTGGCTTCGAGCAGCGCGCCGACGGCGCGGCAAGGCTGTCCGGCCTGCTTATTGGCAGCGAGATCGCCGGCGCGACGAAGCGATATGGCAAACAGCCGGTGCGCTTGCTGGCCTCGGGCGACCTCGGCGCGCTGTATGAGAACGCTCTCAAGCAACTCGGTTATGCGGTCGAGACGGACGATGCCGAACAAACTGCGCGGCGGGGCCTGATGAAGGCCGCCGCCGGAATATGGAAGGAGCGTTTTCGCTGATGCAACAGCCGACGCAACCGCCAATGTGGCCAACGCTCGATCGCCCGCTGGTCGCTATCCTGCGCGGCGTTCGCCCCGACGAAGTCGAATCGATCGGCGAGGCGCTCGTCGGCGCCGGCTTCGAGATGATCGAAGTGCCTTTGAACTCGCCCGAGCCGTTGCGTTCGATCGAACGTCTGGCGAAGCGGTTCGGCGCCGATTGCATCATCGGTGCCGGCACGGTGCTGAGCGCGGCCGACTGCGCAAGTGTTGCGGATGCCGGCGGGCGCCTGATGGTCAGCCCCAACATCGATCTCGAAGTTCTGGCGGCGGCGCAGAAGCGCAGCATGATCACGCTGCCGGGCGTCTTCTCGCCGACCGAGGCGCTGGCGGCGCAGCGCGCCGGCGCTTCCGCGCTCAAGTTCTTTCCCGCCTCGGTGCTCGGCCCCTCGGGCATTGCCGCCATTCGCGCGGTGTTGCCGGAGGACACCTTTGTCGTTGCGGTGGGCGGCGTCTCCGACAAGAACTTCGAGACCTATGTGGCTGCCGGCGTGCGCGCCTTCGGCCTCGGCAGCAGCCTCTACAAGCCCGGCATGAGCGCGGCGGATGTCGCGACGACGGCCCGGATCACGATCCAGGCCTATGACGCTGCCGTCAGCGCCAAGCGCGCATAGTCCCGTTATCGGCTGATGCGTCCGGCGATGCCGTCGACCGCGGCGCGCGTTCGCGCGTCATATCGTCGGACATTCGAACCCCCGTCCGGGCAATGTTCCCGGAGATCGCCAAAATCGTTTGACGCGGACGGAGGTTCAATGTTGCGATGCTGTCGACGACAGGCTCTACTAGAGCGCTAATCCCATGCGCGGGGACAGGGTCACGACAGAAAGTCTCGCCCCGAATCCGAAAGGAGGAGATTGTTCGGCATTATTCTTGCCTGAAAGACGCAGGTTGATCGTCATCCCCATTGCCACGGCCGAGGGGGCGAGTGGCAAGCCATCGCGCTGCAACGTGCGCGCTGGGCGGGTTGGCGCGAGATCTGGCTGGCATGGGCGGTCAATTCAGTCGGTCTGTGCTGAAGTGAACAGGTTCATCTGGAGGGGATCATGAAGCGTTTGATGCTGGCGGCGCTCGCCGCGCTGGCTCTTTCGACTGTTTCGGCGCAAGCGGTCACGCTGCGCTACGCCAATCAGGGCGATCTGAAATCGCTCGATCCATATACACTGAACGAAACGACGACGAACGCGCATCTCGGTCAGGTTTACGAAGGGCTGACAGCGCGCGAGAAGGACCTGAAGATCGTTCCGGCCCTTGCCGAGAGCTGGGAAGTGCTCGACGGCGCCAAGCGCTGGCGCTTTCATCTGCGCAAGAACGTCAAGTTTCACGACGGCTCGCCATTCACCGCCGATGACGTGCTGTTCTCCGCCGAGCGCGTGAGAGCCTCCGGTTCGAACTTCACGACCCGAATTCCGAAGGACGCCAAGTTCGTCAAGGTCGACGACTTTACGGTCGACGTCCAATTGCCGGAGCCCAATCCCATTCTGATCGCCCAATGGGATACCTGGTACATCATGTCGAAAAAGTGGGCGGAGGCGAACAACGCGGTGGCGCCGACGCCGGCTTCGGCGACGACGCCGAGCTATGCCTCGCTGCACGAGAACGGCACCGGGCCGTTCAAGATCGAAAGCCATGAGCCCGGCGTGAAGACCGTGTTCAAGGTCAATCCCGACTGGTGGCACAAGCGCGAACACAACATCGACGAAGTCATCTTCACGCCGATCCCGAATGCCGCCACGCGCGTCGCGGCGCTGTTGTCCGGCGAGGTCGATGTGATCGAACCGGTGCCGGTGCAGGACATCCCGAGGGTCAATTCATCGTCGAATGCGCACGTGCTCGCGGGTCCCGAACTGCGCACCATCTTCCTCGGCTTCGACCAGTCGCGCGACGAGCTGCTTGAATCCAACGTCAAGGGCAAGAACCCGTTCAAGGACGTCCGCGTCCGTCACGCCTTCAACATCGCCATCGACAAGGAGGCCATCAAGCGCTCGGTGATGCGCGGCCTGTCGACGCCTTCGGCGCTGATGATCGCGCCGTCGCTCTTCACCTACTCGAAGGATTTCAAGAACCCGAAGTTCGATCCCGCGGCGGCTAAGAAGCTGCTGGCGGATGCCGGCTATCCAAACGGCTTCGAAGTCGGCATGGATTGTCCGAACGACCGCTACGTCAACGACGGGCAGATCTGTCAGGCGGTCGTCGGCATGCTGGCGCGTATTGGCGTCAAGGTGAACCTCAACGCTCAGCCGAAGGCCAAGTACTTCGCCAAGGTGCTCAAGCCGGGCGGGTACCAGACCTCGTTCTACCTGCTGGGCTGGACGCCGGGCACCTTCGACAGCCACAACGTGCTGTTCGACCTGCACGGCTGCCGTGCGCCGGACTCGCCGCGCGGCGAAACCAATCTCGGCGGTTACTGCAACAAGAAGGTCGATGAACTGACCGACAAGATCCTGGTCGAAAGCGACGCGAAGAAGCGTGACCTGCTGATCAAGCAGGCCTTCGAGATCACGACCAGCGAATACGCCTATGTGCCGCTGCACCAGCAGGCGCTGAGCTGGGGCGTTGCCAAGAATGTCGAACTGTCGCAGCGGGCGGACAACTCCGTGATGCTGTATTGGGCGCACAAGAAGTGATGGAGCGGCGGGGGGCGCCAGCGCGCCTCCCGTCAACCCATCCTTCGTGTGGTTGACGGCCGATGTTGGCGTTCATCATCCGGCGTATTCTGCAATCGGCTGGCGTGCTGCTGGCCGTGACGCTGATCGCTTTTCTCATGTTCCGCTTCGTCGGCGATCCGATCAACCAGATGGTCGGCATCGACACGCCGCAGGCGGAGATCGCGCAAATTCGCGAGTCGCTCGGGCTGAACGATCCGGTGATCGTGCAGTTCGGCCGCTTCGTCTGGAACGCGATGCATTTCCAGTTCGGCATTTCCTACCAATTCCGCCAGCCGGTGACACAGCTTCTGGCGCAGCGCATGCCGGCCACGCTGGAGCTTGCGTTCACCGCGGCCGGCTTCGCGCTCGTCGTCGGCGTGCTGATGGGCGTCTATTCGGCGCTGCGGCGCGACAGCATATTGGCGCGAGTGTTCGAGGCCGTCAGCCTCGTCGGCGTGTCGCTGCCGACTTTCCTCATCGGCATCCTGCTGATCTATCTGTTCGCCGTCATCCTCGGCTGGCTGCCGTCCAATGGCCGTGGCGAGGTGGTGCGGATCGGCTCATGGTGGACGACCGGCTTCCTCACCAGTTCAGGATTGCGCTCGCTGGTGCTGCCGGCGATCACGCTCGGCCTGTTCCAGATGACACTCATCATGCGCCTGGTGCGTTCCGAGATGCTCGAGGTACTGCGCACCGATTACATCAAATTCGCGCGGGCACGCGGCCTGACGGCGCGGGCGATCAACTTCGGCCACGCGCTGAAGAATACCCTCATTCCGGTGATTACCATCGCCGGCCTTCAACTGGGCTCCATCATCGCCTTCGCCATCATCACCGAGACGGTGTTCAACTGGCCGGGCATGGGCATTCTGTTCCTCAAGGCGGTGCAGAATGTCGATATCCCCATCATGGCCGCTTACCTGGTGATGATCGGGTTGATCTTCGTCGTGATCAATCTCGTGGTGGATCTGCTCTATGGCCTTGTTGATCCGCGTTTGCGTTTGACGATGCGGCGATGAGGAGGGTCGGATGAGCGAGATGGCCGGAGCATCGAAATCAGCCACAGGGAGCGGCGCGTTTACGCGCTTCCGCCAGTCCGACATCTTCGTGAGTTTTCGCTCATCGCCGCTGGCGATGACCGCCGCCGTGATCGTGCTCGCGATGTTTATCGGGGCGGCATTTGCGACCGTCATCGCGCCCTACAATCCGTTCGACCCCGCCCAGGTGTTCCTGTCCGACGCGTCCTTGCCGCCGCGCTGGCAGGACGGCGGCGATCCACGCTTCTTCCTCGGCACCGACGACCAGGGCCGCGACATGTTTTCGGCCATCCTTTACGGCCTGCAGGTCAGCCTGCTGGTCGGCGGCCTCGGCGTGGCGCTGGCGGCGCTGATCGGCATCACGCTCGGCCTCATCGCCGGTTATGTCGGCGGCCGCACCGACGCCCTGATCATGCGCATCGCCGATGTGCAACTGACGTTCCCGGCGATCCTGATCGCACTGCTCATTGACGGGGTCGTGCACGCCACGTTTAAGGGCGCGACCCGAGAGGCGAGCGCCATTCCCGTTCTCGTCGTGTCGATCGGGTTGTCGTTCTGGGTGCAATATGCTCGGACGATCCGCAGCTCAACCTTCGTCGAGAAGGGCAAGGACTATGTCTCCGCCGCGCGCCTCGTCGGCCTGCCGGCGCCCGTGATCATGTGGCGGCATGTATTGCCGAATGTGCTCGGCCCCGTGCTGATCATCCTGACCATCAATCTCGGCCTCGCCGTCATCACCGAGGCGACCTTGTCGTTTCTCGGCGTCGGCCTGCCGCCGACCGAACCTTCGCTTGGCACGTTGATCGCCATCGGCAATCAGTATCTGTTTTCCGGCGAGTGGTGGATCGTCGCTTTTCCCGGAGCGACGCTGGCGATCCTTGTCCTGTCGGTCAATCTGCTCGGCGACTGGCTGCGCGATGCCCTCAATCCGAAGCTGAGGTAGCGCGTGACCGATACGCCATCGCATTCCGAGCCGGTCATTTCGGTCCGCAATCTGGTCGTCGAGTTCGCGACCCGCCGCGGCGTCCTGCGCGCCATCGACGGCGTGTCCTTCAACATCGGCAAAGGCGAGGTGCTCGGCGTCGTCGGCGAAAGCGGCGCCGGCAAATCGGTGACCGGCTCGGCGATCATCGGCCTGATCGACCGGCCCGGCCGCATTGCCGGCGGTGAGGTGCTGCTGCATGGCCAGCGCATCGACAACCTGCCGGCCGAGGACATGCGCCGCCTGCGCGGCCGCAAGATCGGCATGATCTTTCAGGACCCGCTGACCTCGCTCGATCCCTTATTCCGCGTCGGCGATCAACTCATCGAGACCATCCAGACGCATTCCGACCTGTCGGCGGGCGCGGCCCGCGAGCGCGCCATCGCGTTGCTCGCCGAGGTCGGCATTCCGGCGCCGGAGCGGCGCATCGATGGCTATCCGCATGAATTCTCCGGCGGCATGCGCCAGCGCGTCGTTATCGCGTTGGCATTGGCCTGCGAGCCGGATTTCGTCATCGCCGACGAGCCGACCACGGCGCTCGACGTCTCCGTGCAGGCGCAGATCATTGCGCTGCTGAAGAAGCTGTGCGCCACCCGCGGCACCGCGGTGATGCTCGTCACCCACGACATGGGCGTGATCGCGGAGGCGGCCGACCGCGTCGCCGTGATGTATGCCGGCCGCATCGCCGAGATCGGTCCGGTGCGCGATGTGGTCAAGCACCCGCTGCACCCCTACGCCGCCGGCCTGATGGGGGCGATCCCGACACTGTCGAGCGAGGCCGAGCGGCTTACGCAGATCCCCGGCTCGATGCCGCGGCTGACCAACATTCCGCCGGGCTGCGCCTTCAACCCGCGATGCACGCGCGCTTTCGACCGCTGCTGTGCCGAGCGCCCGGAACCCTTCGCGCCGAGCGCAGAATTCGTCAGCCGGGCGCATCTTGCCGCCGGGCACCGGGTCGCGTGTCATCTCTACGATGCCGGGGAGGGCAAACCATGAGCGATGCCTCCCTCGTCGTCGTACGCGGCCTGCGCCGCGATTTCGATATCTCGCGGCCCTGGCTCAACCGCGTGCTCGAGCGGCAGCGCCGGCTGTTCCTGCGTGCGGTCGACGACGTGTCGTTCGAGATCGCCAAAGGCCGCACCTTCGCGCTGGTCGGCGAATCGGGATCCGGCAAGTCGACCGTGGCGCGGATGGTTGTCGGCCTGCTGCCGCCGTCGGACGGCGAGGTGACGATCGACGGCATCTCCATGCAGTCCACGTCCGACCGGGCGTCGCGGCAGAAGCTGCGCCGCCGCATCCAGATGATCTTCCAGGATCCTTACGCCAGTCTCAATCCGCGCTGGCGCGTCTCGCGCATCATCGCCGAGCCGATCAACACCTTCGGCCTCCTCAAGGGCGAGGCGGTGCGCAAGAAGGTCGCCGAACTGCTGACCCAGGTCGGCCTGTCGCCGGCCGACATGGAGAAGTTTCCGCACGAATTTTCCGGCGGGCAGCGCCAGCGCATCTCCATTGCCCGCGCCTTGTCCGGCGAGCCGGAGTTCCTCGTCTGCGACGAGCCGACCTCGGCGCTCGATGTGTCGGTGCAGGCGCAGATCCTCAACCTGATGATGGATCTGCAGCGCCGTCTCGGCCTTACCTACCTCTTCATCAGCCACGACCTTGCGGTCGTCTATCATGTCTCGACGCGCGTCGGCGTCATGTATCTCGGCCGGCTGGTGGAGGTGGCGGAGAAGCGGGCGCTGTTCCGCCAGCCGCGCCATCCCTATACGCGGATGCTGCTGGATGCCATTCCCGATCTCGCCATGTCGGGGCGCCAGCGCATCCCCGTGGCCGGCGAGGTGCCGAGCCCGATCGATCCGCCGCCGGGCTGCACCTTCCATCCGCGCTGTCCCTTCGCCAACGATCGCTGCCGGCGCGAGATTCCGGCCGTGATCGACGGCGTCGCCTGCCATGCGGTGCATGAGGGGCGCCTGGCCTGACACGGGCGCCGCCATGGCGGACATATTGCCGATTTATTGTATGGGTATCGGGCGCCGCCAGGGTCCCGCACGACGATTGACGCCATGAATTTCTTTGAAAGCCTTCTGCTCCTGCTCGCCATCGCGATCGCGCTGTTGCGGATTTCTCGCCCGCTGGCGATCCCGTATCCGACGATGCTGGCGGCGGCCGGCGTCCTGCTCGGCTTGCTGCCCGGCGCTCCCTCCATCGGCCTCGATCCGCAAATCGCGCTGGCGCTGTTCATCGCGCCGGCGCTGGTCGATGCCGCTTACGATTTTCCGCTGAACGACATCAAACGCTTCTGGCGGCCGCTGTTCGCATTGGCCGTGATCGCGGTACTGCTGACGGCGGCCGCGGTCGCCTGGGTCGGCGTCGCCATGGCCGGCCTGCCGATCTACGCGGCCATCGCCCTCGGCGCCATCGTTGCGCCGCCCGATGCAGCGGCGGCGACCGCGGTGCTGCGCAATGTCAGCATGCCGCGCCGCTCGGTGGTCGTGCTGAAGGGCGAGAGCCTGCTCAACGACGCCAGCGCGCTTATTCTGTTCGGCGCTGCGCTCAGCTTTCATACACGGGATACAACGACGGCCGAGGTGACGTTGCGCGTCTTGTCGGCGGCGCCGCTCGGTGTGCTGCTCGGCGTTGCGCTGGCCTTTGCCGTGCGCCGGGTGATGCCGCTCTTCACCGGCACGCTCGGCGGCAACCTGCTCGAATTCGTCACTACCTTCGGCATATGGATCATCGCCGAGCGGCTGCACATTTCGCCGGTGCTGTGTCTCGTCGCCTTTGCCATGACGCTCGCGCGCACGGCGAATCTGTCGACGCCGCCGCGCATGCGCATTCACAGCTTTGCCGTCTGGAGCGCGGCGGTGTTTCTGCTCAACGTGCTCGCCTTCCTGCTGATGGGCTTCCAGGCGCGCAGCATCGTCGGCGCCATGTCGCCCGATCGCCTGCGCGAGGCCGCCTGGTTCGCCGGCGCCGTGGTGTTCTGCGTTGTTGCGGTCCGTATGTTCTGGGTGGTGGGTTACAGCTGGTTGTCGGCCCGCTGGCGCGGGCTGCGCGGTGGCAGTCCACGTGTGCCGCTGCGCCAGAGCATCCTGGTCGGCTGGGCCGGCATGCGCGGCCTCGTCACGTTGGCGACCGCGTTCGCCTTGCCGGCCACGTTTCCGCAGCGGGACATGATCGTGCTTGCGGCTTTCGCCGTTGTGCTCGCCACTCTGGTGGTTCAGGGTTTGACGCTCGGTCCGCTGGTCCGGTTGCTCAAGCTCGACGGCGAGGATGGCCTGCAAGCCGAGATCGACCAGGCGCGCGCCGCGATGGCGTCGCAGGCGCTGCAGCGGTTCGATGGACAATCGGGCGCCATCGCCGATCAGTGGCGCTACTCGCTGAGCTCCCGGATTCGCGCCATCGAAACGGGCGACGAGAGCGAACTGATGGAAAAGCGCAGGCTTGGTCTCGATGCAATCCGGCATCAGCGCAAGGTGCTGGAGGAGATGCGGCGCACGGGCCATGTCGGCGCCGACGCTTTCCTGATCATTCAGGAAGAACTCGATTTCACCGAGGTCACGTTGTCCAGCGAAGCCGATCGGCAGATTGAAGAGAGTTAGCCCGCCGCTGCATCGCCCTTGTGTCACAAATAAGGCTTCTATTTCAGGGCGTTATTGACCGCCGGAAATCGGCTGTGGTACGGCATGCCGCCTTGCCGCCGGATATTTCCAACCCAAGTCAATCGCAATGACACCTAACCGCCGCCGGCTGTTGTTGATTGCGATTGTGCTGCTCATCCTTGCAGCCGGCGCCTTCCTGTATTGGCTGTTCGACGGCATCGCCAGCATCGAGGCGGTACAGGCGCGCGTCGCTGCCTTGGGGTCGTGGGGGCCGGTCGGCTTCATCCTGCTGTATGGCATTGCGACGATCGCCGGTGTGCCGGGCGGTATATTCGATGTCGCCGGCGGCGCATTATTCGGGCCGGCCACCGGCAGTGTGATCAATCTCGCCGGCGGCACGCTCGGCGCCGCGCTGGCGTTTCTGGTGGCGCGCTATCTTGCCGCCGACTGGGTGCGGCAGCGCGCCGGCCCGCGTATGCAGAGGGTGATGCGCAACGTCGAAAAAGACGGCTGGCAATTCGTCGCCTTCGTGCGGCTGGTGCCGGTGCTACCTTACACCATCGTCAATTACCTGCTCGGGCTGACGCTTATTCCGTTCTGGCATTATCTGCTGGCGACGGTCGTGTTCATGGCGCCGTCGACCGTCGCCTATACCTGGATTGGCCACGCCGGCAGCCAGGCCTTGACCGGCGACACCAATAATATCCGCTACGCTCTCGCCATGCTGGCGGTGATCGCGATCCTGATCTTCGCGCCGCAGTTCTACAAGCGCTGGCGCAAGAGCGATGTAATGACGGATCAGGAGCCGCCGGCGGCGACGTCCTGACCTTACCAGAACTGCTTCGTTGCCATCCGCGCGCCTTCCGCCATCGCCGCGAGCTTGGCGAACACCACCTGCGGATCGACAGCGGCCTGGCCGACCCAGGTGCCGTAACCGCAATCCGAGCCGGCGATGACGTTCTCGCGTCCGACCAGCTTGGCGTAGCGGCCGATGCGCTGCGCGATCAGTTCCGGGTGCTCAATGAAGTTCGATTTGGATTCGAGCACGCCGGGGATGAGCACCTTGCCCTCCGGCAGCTTCACCGTCTCGAACACCGCCCATTCATGGGCATGGCGCGGATTGGCGGCCTCCAGCGACAGCGCGCAGGGCTTTGCCTTGAAGACAATGTCGATGACGTCGGCGAGCGGCACGTCGAAGTGGTGCGGCCCTTCGTAATTGCCCCAGCACAGATGCATGCGCAGGCTTTCCGCCGGGATATTGGCGACCGCATGATTGAGCGCCTCGACGTGGAGCTGCGCGCGCTTGCGGAAAGCGGCGAGGTCGAGATCGGCGTACTGGATGTGGCGGCCCATGCCGAGATCGGGGCAATCGATCTGCAGCACAAGGCCGGCTTTCGCCACTGCCTCGTACTCGTACTTCATCGCGTCGGCGATGGCGTAGATATAAGTCTCGAAATCCTTGTAGTGGTCGTTGCGGAAGAACAGCGAAACGACGCCGGGCGAGGCGGCGCTCATGAAGCCGCCGACATGCGGCACGGTCTTGAGCGCATCCTTAAGGTTCGCGATATCGTCGAGCGGCGCCTGCTTGTCGCGCACGGTGATATCGGCATTGCAGGCCGGCGTCTTGCGCCGCGAGCGGCCGGGATCGCCGAACACCTTCTTTTCCAGCGCCGGAAACTCGTGAACGTCCTGGTAGACGAAGGTGTTGCCGGTACCGCCGAAACCGCCCAGGCGGTCTTTGACGTAGGTGGCGTAGCTCGGTTTCGACATTTCACCGTCATTGATCAGATCGACGCCGGCATCGGCCTGCTTCTTGACGACTTCGGCCACCGCCGCCCGGATCCGCTCGGCCAGCGCGTGGGGCTCGACCGGAACACCTTCCTCCTTGGCGTACATCATCCGGATCAGGTCGTCCGGGCGCGGCAGGCTGCCGGTATGGGTGGTCAGGAACCGTTCGGTGCTTCGCTTCATGATGTTGTCTCCGGCCGGGAGATTAGAGGAGAGCGTCGTCGCGGACCATTGGCGCGCCGGCCTCCACAGTTTGCCTTGTCGGCGGCCGGGCGGTCATGCCAATGTCGCTCCCGCAGGGGAGGGAAGCGTCATGAAAACGATTACGAAGGTGTTGTTTGCGGCGGCGGTGGCGGTTGCAGTGATCGCGGTCTCGGCCATTCCGTCGGAGGCGCAAAAGGGCAAAGGCAAGCAAGCGGCGGCCAAGGCCTGCCCCACGCCGCTGATGTCCTGCGTGAGCGCGTGCCAAGGCGCGGTGTGCAGCCTCAAGAATTGCGGGCTCGACGGAAAAACCACCGAGCCGATCGCGGTCCGGAGCTGCCGGATGCCTGACTGCCCGGCGAAGTGCTGACCGGCCGACCGCCGGCTCAGCGCCTCGGTTCCTTGAACCGGCGTTGGATCAACGCACGGCCGGGGCAGGCCCTGGAGGGCTGCCCCGGCTGCCGCGTTTGACAGGCGGCGCCGGCACCCTTATGAACCCGCAACCCCGGGAAACCATGAGCCTGCCATGAAGGTCCGTAACTCGTTGAAATCGCTGCGTGGCCGCCACCGCGCCAACCGCCTGGTGCGGCGTAAGGGCCGAGTTTACGTCATCAACAAGGTGCAGCGCCGGTTTAAGGCCCGCCAAGGCTAATCGGCTCGCGGCCACAACTTTTGGCATCCACTGCCCGAATTGCCATCTTGCCGCCGCGCGGCGAGGCTTTAGATTCG
>JAHCKF010000061.1 GCA_026125925.1 Pseudolabrys sp. | reverse complement strand
AAAGTCCAAGCAGGCCGAGCGGACCGCCGCGCGATAACTTTATAGAAGGAGACTGAGCTATGGCTGTCAGCGCCAATAGGCTCGAACTGTTGCAGATCGCCGATGCGGTAGCCCGCGAGAAGTCGATCGACCGCGGCATCGTCATCGCGGCGATGGAAGACGCCATCGCCAAGGCGGCGCGCTCGCGCTACGGCGCCGAGACCGACGTGCACGCCGAGATCGAGCCGAAGACCGGCGAACTCAAACTGATGCGCCACATGCTGGTGGTCGATGCGGTCGAGAACTCCTCGTCGCAGATCACTTTGGCCGATGCCCGCCGCCGTCACCCGGCCGCGCAGGTTGGCGACACCATCGCCGATCCGCTGCCGCCGCTCGAATACGGCCGCATCGCGGCGCAGTCCGCCAAGCAGGTCATCGTGCAGAAGGTGCGTGAGGCCGAGCGCGACCGTCAGTACGCCGAGTACAAGGATCGCATCGGCGAAATCGTCAACGGCGTCGTCAAGCGCGTCGAATACGGCAACGTCGTCGTCGATCTCGGACGCGGCGAAGCCATCGTCCGCCGCGACGAGATGCTGCCGCGCGAAGTGTTCCGCAACGGCGACCGCATCCGCGCCTATATCTACGACGTGCGCCGCGAGCCGCGTGGGCCGCAGATCTTCCTGTCGCGCACGCATCCGCAGTTCACCGCCAAGCTGTTCGCCCAGGAAGTGCCGGAAATCTATGACGGCATCGTCGAGGTGAAGGCGGTCGCCCGCGATCCGGGCTCGCGTGCGAAAATCGCCGTGATTTCGCGGGATTCCAGCGTCGACCCGGTCGGCGCCTGCGTCGGTATGCGCGGTTCGCGCGTGCAGGCCGTCGTGAACGAGTTGCAGGGCGAGAAGATCGACATCATTCCGTGGTCGCCGGATATCGCGACCTTCGTCGTCAACGCGCTGGCGCCGGCTGAAGTCGCCAAGGTCGTGCTCGACGAAGACAAGGAACGCATCGAAGTCGTGGTGCCGGACGCGCAGCTCTCGCTCGCCATCGGCCGCCGCGGCCAGAACGTGCGTCTGGCCTCGCAGCTCACCGGTTGGGATATCGACATCCTCACCGAGCAGGAAGAGTCCGAGCGCCGCACCGCCGAGTTCGAAAGCCGCACCAAGACCTTCGTCGAAGCGCTCGATCTCGATGAAGTGGTCGGTCAGCTTCTGGCGTCGGAAGGTTTCTCCTCGATCGAGGAATTGGCGCTGGTGGACGAAAAGGAAATCGCCGGCATCGAAGGTTTCGACGAAGAGACCGCCCGCGAATTGCAGGATCGCGCCCGCGACTACATCGCGCGTCAGGAGAGCGAGCTCGACGAGAAGCGCAAGGAGCTCGGCGTTGCCGACGAACTGCGCGACGTCGAGGGCATCACCACCGCCATGATGGTCAAGCTCGGCGAGAACGGCGTGAAGACGGTCGAGGATCTCGCCGGCTGCGCCACCGACGATCTGGTCGGCTGGACCGAACGCAAGGACGGTGAGACCAAGCACGAGCCGGGTTATCTCGACGGTCTCGGCGTGTCGCGTGACGAAGCGGAAGCGATCGTCATGCAGGCGCGTCTCAAGGCCGGCTGGATCACCGAGGAAGAACTCGCGGCCATGCAGGCTCCGGCGGAAGCCGAAGCCGAGGCCGCTCAAGAGCCGGCGTAAGGAGCCGTGTCACAGGCATGCTCGCCATCGCGCAGGATCAGAAGGCGCAGAACGACGATCTCGACCGCGGCGCGACCTCCGTCGCCGCGGGCGCGGAGCGTCTCTGCGCGCTGACGCGCGAGGTCAAGCCTGTGGCGGAGATGATCCGCTTCGTCGTCGGCCCCGGCGGCGACGCCGTTGCCGACGTCAAGCGCAAGCTGCCCGGCCGCGGCATCTGGATCACCGCGACCCGCGAGGCGATGGCCGAAGCGGTCAAGCGCAATGTCTTCCCGCGCGGCTTCAAGCGTGACCTCAAGGTGTCGCGCGAGCTGCCCGCCGAGGTGGAACAGCTGCTGGTCAAAACCGCCCTCGACGCCCTGGCGATGGCCGGAAAGGCCGGCAATGTGGTCGCCGGTTTCGCCAAGGTCGAGGCCGCTTTGGGCGGGGACGGCGTCCTGGCGTTGATCCACGCGGCCGACGGCGCGGAAGACGGCAAACGCAAGCTGAATTCGGCCCTGCAGCGCGCTATTTCGGCCGGGCCGCGTGAAATTACGCTGATCGAGGCCTTTAACGGTGTCGATTTGGATTTGGCATTGAACCGCCTAAATGTGGTACACGCTGCCCTGCTTGCCGGACCTGCGAGCGAAACTTTTCTCGCTCGCGTCGCGCGTTTGACGCGGTATCGGTCTGGAAAATCGCCCGATTCAACGAGCGGGGTCGCGCCGGCCAATGGCGCCCCTGAATGCCATGCGCCTGATGTGAATGCGCCCGTGAATGGGGCACAAGGAAAAAGTACGGAATGAGCGAAACGAAGAACCCTGGCGAAAAGAAACTGACGTTGACGCTGAAACCGCGCACGGAAACGGGCGTGGTGCGCCAGAGTTTCAGCCACGGCCGCAGCAAGCAGGTCGTCGTCGAGAAGATCAAGCGCCGCACCATTGGCGGTGGGCCCGAGCCGAAGGCGGAAGCCCCGGTCGAGGCGCCGAAGAAGGTTGCCGCGACGCCGGCGGCGCCGCCGCCGAAGGCGCCGAGCGCGCCGGAAGCGCCGAAGTCGGGCGTCGTCCTGCGCACCCTGACCGAAGAGGAAATGGCGGCCCGCGCCCACGCCCTCGCCGACTCGCGTGTTCGCGAGGCCGAAGAGCGCAAGCACGCCGAGGAAGAAGCCAAGCGCCGCGCGGTCCGCGACGCGGCCGAAAAGATCGAGCGCGAGGCGGCCGAAGCCCGCAAGCGCGACGAAGACGCTCGCCACAAGGTCGAGGAAGAATCCAAGCGCAAGGCCGGCGAGGTCGCCAAGAAGCGGCTCGGCGATGACGAGGTCAAAAGGCCGGCTCCGGGCGCGCGCCTGAAGCTCGAGGCCGAGGCCGACGATGAAGCGCCGCGCACGGCGCGCCGCCCCGGCGGCGGCGCCGGTGCCGCACGTCCTGCAGCCGTGCGTCCGGCCGCTCCCCGCGCGGCGCCGCCAAAGGAACGCGGCCGCCTGACGCTCACCAACGCGCTGCGCGCCGACGAAGTCCGCGAACGTTCGGTGGCCTCGTTCCGCCGCCGCACCCAGCGCATGAAGGGCCACGCCGCCAATGAGCCCAAGGAAAAGCTCACGCGCGACGTGACCATTCCGGACGCGATCACCATTCAGGAACTCGCCAACCGCATGTCCGAGCGCGCGGTGGACGTCATCCGCCTGCTGATGAAGCAGGGCCAGATGGCGACCATCAACGACGTCATCGACGCCGACACCGCTCAGCTTATCGCCGAGGAAATGGGGCATACCGCCCGCCGCGTGTCGGAATCCGACGTCGAGGAAGGCCTGTTCGACACCGCCGACGATGAGGGCGCGCTGGAGCCGCGTGCTCCCGTCGTCACCGTCATGGGTCACGTCGATCACGGCAAGACGTCGCTGCTCGACGCCATTCGCCAGGCCGATGTCGTGTCGGGCGAAGCCGGCGGCATCACCCAGCACATCGGCGCCTATCAGGTCACCTCCGCCTCGGGCGACAAGGTCACCTTCATCGATACGCCGGGCCACGCCGCGTTCACCGCGATGCGCGCCCGCGGCGCCAAGGTCACCGACATCGTCATCCTGGTGGTCGCCGCCGACGACGGCGTCATGCCGCAGACGGTCGAGGCGATCCATCACGCCAAGGCGGCGAAGGTGCCGATCATCGTCGCCATCAACAAGATCGACAAGCCGGGCGCGACGCCGGATCGCGTGCGCACCGAACTGTTGCAGCACGAGATCCAGGTCGAGTCGCTCGGCGGCGATGTCGTCGACGTCGAAGTCTCGGCGCTGAAGAAGACCAACATCGACAAGCTGCTCGAGATGGTGGCGCTGCAGGCCGAAATCCTCGACCTCAAGGCCAATCCGGATCGTGCCGCCGAAGGCACCGTGATCGAAGCCAAGCTCGATCGTGGCCGCGGTCCGGTCGCGACGGTGCTGGTGCAGCGAGGCACCCTGCATCCCGGCGACATCGTCGTCGCCGGCGCCGAATGGGGCCGCGTCCGCGCGCTGGTCTCCGACACGGGCGCCACCGTGCAGAGCGCCGGTCCGTCGACCCCGGTCGAAGTGCTCGGTTTCTCCGGCACGCCGGATGCCGGCGATCGTCTCGCCGTGGTCGAGAACGAAGCCCGCGCCCGGGAAATCACCGATTACCGTCAGCGCCAGAAGCGCGAGAAGTCGTCCGCGCGCGCCACCGGCATGCGCGGCTCGCTCGAGCAGATGATGGCGCAGGCCAAGACGGCGGGCCGCAAGGAATTTGCGCTCGTGATCAAGGCCGACGTGCAGGGCTCGCTCGAAGCCATCGCCGGCGCGCTGGACAAGCTCGGCACCGACGAAGTCGGCGCCCGCGTCCTCCATTCCGGCGTCGGCGGCATTTCGGAATCGGATGTCACCCTGGCGGAAGCCTCCGGCGTGCCGATCATCGCGTTCAACGTCCGCGCCAACAAGGAAGCGCGCGAGGCGGCCGAACGCGCTGGCATCGAAATCCGCTACTACAACATCATCTACGATCTCATCGATGACGTGAAGAAAGCGATGTCGGGCCTGTTGCCGCCGACCTTGCGCGAAACCATGCTGGGCAATGCGCTGATCCTCGAAGTCTTCAAGGTCTCGAAGGTCGGCAACATCGCCGGTTGCCGCGTCACCGACGGCACCGTCGAGCGCGGCGCCAGCGTTCGCCTGATCCGCGACAACGTCGTCGTGCACGAAGGCAAGCTGAGCCAACTCAAGCGGTTCAAGGACGATGTGAAGGAAGTGTCATCCGGCATGGAATGCGGCATGGCCTTCGAGAACTACCAGGACATGCGCCAAGGCGATGTCATCGAGTGCTACCGGGTGGAGACGATTCAACGCAGCCTGTGAGTCCAAATCTCGCGGCTTCGCTGGAATTCTAGCTCCATCCTATTTCCACCGTCATGCCCGGCCTTGTGCCGGGCATCTACGCCTTCCTTCATTGAAGGAAGCAAGACGTGGATGGCCGGGACAAGCCCGGCCATGACGAATTGAAACTCAATCGGTCTTGTCATGTCACGCAACAAGAAGCCCCAGCGCGAAAGCGCAAGCCCCGGCGGCTCGCAACGCCAGTTGCGCGTCGGCGAACTGATCCGGCACGCCATCGCCGAGATGCTGACGCGCGGTGACGTGCACGACCCGGTGATCGAGGGCCACCTCATCACCGTGCCGGAAGTGCGCATGTCGCCGGACCTGCGGCTGGCCACCGTGTACGTGATGCCGATGGGCGGCCGCGATGCCGACGACGTCGTCGCCGCGCTCGAGCGCAACAAGAAATACATGCGCGGCGAAGTCGCCCATGCGGTGAATTTGAAGTTCGCGCCCGATCTGCGCTTCCACATCGACGATCGCTTCGCCGAGGCCGAGCGCATCGACAAGCTGCTGCGCTCGCCGCAAGTGGCCCGCGACCTCGAAAAGGACGACGAGTGACCGAAACCGCCAACGACCTTCTCGTCGCGCCGGCCGCGGCCGACGACGCGCAGCCGCCGCGCAAGCCCAAGCGGCAGCAGTTCAAGCGCGACAAGCGCGACGTCCACGGCTGGGTCGTGCTCGACAAGCCGGTCGGCATGACCTCGACCCACGCGGTGAGCATCATCAAGCGGCTGTTCTCGGCCAAGCGCTGCGGCCATGCCGGCACGCTCGACCCGCTGGCCTCCGGCTGCCTGCCGATCGCCATGGGCGAGGCGACCAAGACGGTGCCCTTCGTCATGGACAGCCGCAAACTGTACCGCTTTACCATCCAGTGGGGTGAGGAGCGGGATACCGACGATTCCGAGGGCCGGATCGTGCAGGGCTCCTCGGCTCGGCCAACGGCCGACCAGATCCGGGCCGCCCTGCCCGCCTATACCGGCACCATCCAGCAGGTTCCGCCCAAGTTCTCCGCCCTCAAAATCGAGGGAGAACGAGCCTATGACCTCGCCCGCGACGGCCAGGATGTCGAATTACAGGCCCGTACGGTCGATATTGGCCGTCTGGAGCTGATCGAGATGCCGGACGCCGACCATGCCGTCCTGGAGGCCGAATGCGGCAAGGGAACCTATGTGCGGTCGCTGGCCCGCGATATCGGCCGGTCGCTCGGCTGCTTCGGCCATGTGTCGGCCCTGCGCCGGGTCTCGGTCGGCGGCTTTACGCCCGAAACCATGATTTCGCTGGAAGATTTGGAGGCTCTATGTCATAGAGCCGCCGCTGGCGAGGGAAACCTCGCCGACGCGCTCATGCCCGTTGAAACCGCGCTGGACGACATCCCGGCACTGGCTGTCAGCGGGCCTGATGCGGCAAGGCTCCAAAGGGGCCAAGCCGTTTTGTTGCGCGGACGGGACGCTCCCAATTTCCGCGGTACGGTCTACGTCACGGTTTCGGGCCGCTTGCTCGCCCTTGCCGAAGTCGACCGCGGCGAAATCGTCCCCAAGCGCGTGTTCAACCTGGCCGGCCTGTTGGGCAGAGCCCGGCTGCCTCAGAAAGGATAACCGATGTCGCTGACGACTGCCCGCAAGGCCGAAGTGATCAAGGCCAACGCGACCAAAGCGAACGATACCGGCTCGCCGGAAGTGCAAGTTGCGATCCTCTCGGAACGCATCAATCAGCTCACCGAGCACTTCAAGACGCACGCCAAGGACAACCACTCGCGTCGTGGTCTGCTCAAGATGGTTTCGCAGCGCCGTTCGCTGCTCGACTATCTGAAGAAGACCGACGAGAAGCGTTACAAGACGCTTATCGAGAAGCTTGGCATCCGCCGCTAAACGAGTTTTGCGCGCGGCGCTTTAAAAAAGCGCCGCGCGTTTTTGCAATCGGCGGGCTTTGCAGCATCGCCGGTTGATGTCGAAGCGAATGCCGGTTGCATTCGCGCATTGCCGAACGAGCGTTTTGTTTGCGTTCGTTTTTTGAAGAGCCCGTGAAGCGATGGCGCTTCCGGGCAATCCGGGTCGGGCCAATGTCCCGGCCGCAAGGCGAAGGCTCTTGATGGTCATGGCAGGATCGCCAGACGCTGTTGCAGTTGCGCAGGACGCGCATCGCAGCAGTTTCTTGCCGTCTTGCACATGGCTTTCGGGAGCCTTTCCGAGAACCATGAGAGAAACAGACGATGTTTAATATCCATCGAGTCGAACTCGATTGGGGCGGGCGCAAGCTCACCCTCGAAACCGGTCACGTCGCGCGTCAGGCCGACGGCGCCGTGCTCGCCTCCTACGGCGACACCACCGTGCTGGCCACCGTCGTTGCCGCCAAGGCGCCGCGCGAAGGTGTCGACTTCCTGCCGCTGACCGTCGATTACCAGGAAAAGTTCTACGCCGCCGGCCGCATCCCGGGCGGCTACTTCAAGCGTGAAGGCCGCCCGACCGAAAAGGAAACGCTGGTCTCGCGTCTCATCGACCGTCCGGTGCGTCCGCTGTTCGCCGACGGCTGGCGCTGCGAAACGCAGGTCATCGTCACGACGTTGTCGCATGATCTCGAGAACGATCCGGACATTCTGGCGATGGTCGCCGCCTCCGCGGCGCTGACCCTGTCCGGCGCGCCCTTCATGGGCCCGATCGGCGGCGCCCGCGTCGGCTTCATCAACGGCGAATACGTGCTCAACCCGCAGCTCGACGAGATGCCGGAAACCAAGCTCGACCTCGTCGTCGCGGGCACCAGCGATGCCGTATTGATGGTCGAATCCGAAGCCAAGGAGCTGTCGGAAGACATCATGCTCGGCGCCGTGATGTTCGGTCACCGCCACTTCCAGCCGGTCATCCAGGCGATCATTCAGCTCGCCGAGAAGGCCGCCAAGGAGCCGCGCGAACTCGTCGTCAACGACAACGCGGAACTGGAAAAGGAAATCCTCGGCCTCGCCGAGAAGGATCTCCGCGCCGCCTACACCATCTCGGTGAAGCAGGAGCGTTACGCCGCCGTCGGCAAGGTGAAGGAGCGCGTCATGGCGCACTTCTTCCCGGAAGGCGTCGAGCCGAAGTACCCGAAGACCCGCGTCGCCGAAGTGTTCAAGGAGCTCGAAGCGAAGATCGTTCGCTGGAACATCCTCGACACCAAGAAGCGCATCGACGGCCGCGATCTCACGACCGTGCGTCCGATCGAAGTGCAGGCCGGCGTTCTGCCGCGCACGCACGGCTCGGCGCTGTTCACCCGCGGCGAGACCCAGGCGCTGGTCGTCACCACGCTCGGCACCGGCGAGGACGAGCAGTGGATCGACGCGCTGCAGGGCACCTACAAGGAATCGTTCCTGCTGCACTACAACTTCCCGCCCTACTCGGTCGGTGAGACGGGCCGCCTCGGAGGCACCAAGCGCCGCGAAATCGGCCATGGCAAGCTGGCTTGGCGCGCGATCCATCCGGTGCTGCCGTCGAAGGAAGAGTTCCCCTACACGATCCGCGTCGTCTCGGAGATCACCGAGTCGAACGGTTCGTCGTCGATGGCCTCGGTCTGCGGCGCTTCGCTGTCGCTGATGGATGCCGGCGTGCCGATGAAGCGCGCCACGGCGGGCATCGCCATGGGCCTCATCCTCGAAGGCGAGCGTTACGCGGTTCTGTCGGACATCCTGGGTGACGAAGATCACCTCGGCGACATGGACTTCAAGGTCGCCGGCACCGAGGAAGGCATCACCTCGCTGCAGATGGACATCAAGATCGCCGGCATCACCGAAGAGATCATGAAGGTCGCGCTTGGCCAGGCCAAGCAGGGCCGCATTCATATCCTCGGCGAGATGTCGAAGGCCCTCACCTCGGCGCGCGCCGAACTCGGTGAGCACGCCCCGCGCATCGAGACCTTCAAGATCCCGACCGACAAGATTCGCGAAGTCATCGGCACCGGCGGCAAGGTGATCCGCGAGATCGTCGAGAAGACCGGCGCCAAGATCAACATTGAGGACGACGGTTCGGTGAAGGTCGCCTCGGCTTCGGGCGAGTCGATCAAGGCGGCGATCAACTGGATCAAGTCGATCGCGTCCGATCCGGAAGTCGGCCACATCTACGAAGGCACGGTCGTCAAGGTCATGGACTTCGGCGCTTTCGTGAACTTCTTCGGCGCCAAGGACGGTCTCGTCCACATCAGCCAGCTCGCGGCCAACCGCGTGCAGAACACCAAGGACGTCGTCAAGGAAGGCGACAAGGTCAAGGTGAAGCTGCTCGGCATGGACGATCGCGGCAAGGTGCGCCTGTCGATGAAGGCGGTCGATCAGACGACCGGCGAGGACATCGAGCACAAGGGCAAGGACAAGGCCGAAGGCGGCGAACAGCCGGCGGCGGAGTAAGGCACCTTCTCCCGAAGAACTCGGAAGAGTCGAAAAGGCGGCCCCTTGGGGCCGCCTTTTTTGTTTGATTTCCGCGACTTAATCGATTCCGCCGTTTTGTGACCCAGATCACAGCCCCCGCTCGGCCATCGACCTAGTTTGCAACCACTGGGAACGGACGTTCCCAAACGGATCAAACAGGAGGGAAGGCATGCCGAAGACCATTTTGCTCGCGATCGCCACCCTGCTTCTCGCCGTCGTGGCTCTCGTGACGGACGTCATCAGCCCCTACGCCGGCAACATCGACGGCGTCACCGCGCCGGCGCAGGTCCGGCAGGAGCCCCGGCCCTCGCCGTTCCGCGTGCCGGCGAAAGAAGGCCCCCGCGACATCGCAGTCATTAGCTCACACCCCATGAGCTAACCCCGACCGGCCTCGCCCCCCCAATAACCACCGAGGCCGGTGGCTTACCCCAGCCCACCTTGAAAGCGGCCCTGACGGGCCGCTTTTTTTTTGGAGCCGGCTTGAACCTCGGCGGCCCGGCCGAACACACATCCGTGTGACCCCGGTCACAGCGCGGAACGTCGCGCCGCAATAGGTTGTTAACCATCGGCGGAACGCCGCCCGGACTCGAACGCAAGGGAGCTCGTGATGAAGCATTCCATCCTGATCAGCCTCGCCTTGGTCGTGCTGGCGAGCGGCGCCTTTGCCGCCAATCTTGTTTGTTATTCGCCGCAAATTGATATCGATCCGCTGGCACCTTTGACGATCTCGGTAGCCCTCGATTAACTGCCTGCCAAGCCGGTGCGACGCGGCAAAGCCCGCGACACCGCGGGTTGTCGTTGGCTGTCGCGAAACTCTGCTAGATTGCGAAGTGCGGCGCGACCGAGCCGCGACATTTTCACGTGGGGGTGACGCATGGCGAGCGCAGGTGCCGCCAAGAGCAATCTGCTGTCGGATCTGCCCGAAGGCCTCGCCTCGGGTCTGATGGCGAGCGCCACATCCCGCAAGCTCACCGCCGACGAAGTGCTGTTTATGGCCGGCGATCCCGGCGACGGACTGTACCGGCTCGACGAAGGCCTGCTCAAAGTCAGCATCGCCTCCGCCAGCGGCGCCGAACGCATCCTGGCGATTCTCGGCCCCGGCGCGGTTGTCGGCGATCTCGCCATCATCGATGGCCTGCCGCGCTCCGCGACCGTCACGGCCTTGCGCGATTGCAAGCTGAGCTTCCTCAGTCGCGCCGCGTTCGACGCTTTCGTCGCCAGGGAGCCCGTCACTTACAAATACCTAGTCACGATGCTGGCGGCGCGCCTGCGCGACACCGACGCGCTCGTCGCCGCCGGGAGCTTCCTGCCGCTGAAGGGCCGCGTAGCGCGGGCGCTGCTCGATCTCGCCCATGCTTTCGGCAACGAAGTGGCGGGCGGCCGCGTCGTCATTCGCCAGAAGGTCAGCCAGAGCGAACTCGCGGCCATGGCCGGGATCGCCCGCGAAAACGTCAGCCGCATCATGAACGACTGGATGCGCGCCAAGATCGTGACGCGGCTGTCCGGCTACTATTGCCTCGAAAAACCGGCGGCGCTCAAGCGCGAGAGCGAAGTCTGACCGGTGCGCCGGCGGTGCCCTCATGCGCCGCGACGATGGCTTCGCCCAAAGCCGCGAAATCCCGGGCGCGCGGCGATGTGCGCCGCCAGGCCAGCCCCACCGAGCGCCCCGGCTCGGGATCGCGGAAACGCAGCAGTTTGACGCGCGGGTCCTGCGCCTTGGCGTCGATCGCCACTTCCGGCACCAGGGTCACGCCGTAACCGTTGGCCACCATCTGCATGACCGTCGAGAGCGAGGTGGCGCCAAGGCTCGTTTGCTGGCCGGCCGCCGGATCGGCGCGCTTGGAGGCGCAGAACGCCAGCGCCTGATCGCGCAGGCAATGGCCCTCCTCGAGCAGAATGAGGCGGCGCTGATCGACGTCACCGACGCCGATGCGCCCGCGCGCCGGCAGCGGATCGTCGGCCGGCACCGCAAGCAAGAAGGCGTCGTCGAACAGCGGCAGGCTCTCGACATCGGCGCCGTCGGCCGGCAGAGCCAGCATGATGACGTCGAGCCCGCCGCTCGCCAGTTCGTCGACCAGCGTCCGGGTCTGCGTCTCGCGCACCTCGAGCCGCAGGTGCGGGTGCTGCTTCTGCAGCAGCGGCAGCACACGCGGCAGAATATACGGCGCCAGCGTCGGAATAATGCCGAGCTTGAGCGAGCCGGCGAGCACTTCGCGATGGCGAACGAAATCCACGAGGTCGCGCGTTGAGGCGAGGATGTGTTCGGCGCGGCGGGCGACCTCGAGCCCGGTTTCGGTGAGCACGATGTCGCCGGGGCGGCGCTCGACCAGTTCGGCGCCGATCTCGCGCTCGAGTTCGCGTACCTGCATCGACAGTGCTGGCTGCGTCACCGCGCATTCCTCGGCGGCGCGGCCGAAATGGCGATGGCGCGCAAGCGAACTCAGATAACGCAACTGACGCAGGGTGATCATCTTACCTTCCAAGCCCATAAGATAATCTGATCGACACAGGCAAGCAATACGATTGGACCTGATTGGAACGCTTCCATACAACCGCCAGCAAGCGCCCCCAGGGTGGGTGCGCCACAATCATCCAGAGTTCGCCACGAGCCGATCCAACGGCTCGCATGTGGGAACGGAGCGGAGAGACCCAATGGACGCAAAAACCGATGACAAGAGCGCGGGCAAGTGCCCGTTCACCGGCAGCCGGGGCCACACCAATCGCGACTGGTGGCCGGATGCGCTGGATATTTCGGTTCTGCACCGCAATTCCGCGCTGT
>JAHCKF010000060.1 GCA_026125925.1 Pseudolabrys sp. | reverse complement strand
TGCTGGCGCTCAACGCCGCGGTCGAAGCGGCGCGCGCCGGAGAAGCGGGCCGCGGCTTCGCGGTGGTGGCGTCGGAAGTCCGCAGCCTGGCGCAACGCTCCTCGCAAGCCGCCAAGGATATCAAGGACCTCATCACCAATTCGTCGAGCGAGGTCAAAGACGGCGTCGATCTGGTCAACCGCGCCGGCGCCTCGCTCGGCGAAATCGTCGCGTCGATCAAGGATGTCGCCGTCATTGTCGCGGATATCGCCAATGCCAGCGCAGAGCAGGCCTCCGGCATCGAGCAGATCAACAAGGCGTTGACGCAGATGGATGAGGTGACGCAGCAGAACTCGGCGCTGGTCGAGGAGAATGCCGCCACCGCGAAGACGCTCGAAGATCAGGCGCGGGCGATGGACGAACAGGTCGATTTCTTCAGCATCGCGCAGGCGGAAGCGACGCCGAAGGTGCGGCAGACGCAGCCGCCCATGCGCGGCTTTATTGCGCCGGCGCGCGCCGCTTGAGACGCTGCCGGCCTCAGCTACGCCGCGCGCCGCATGTCGTCGGCGAGCGCGCGGTACGACAGGGCCTCGGCGAGGTGGACGCGGCCGACTTTCTCGGCCCCATCGAGATCGGCCAGGGTGCGGGCGACGCGCAGCACGCGATGATAGCCGCGCGCCGATAGCTGCATCTGATCGGCGGCGTCGCGCAGCAGCTTCAGCCCGGCACTGTCGGCACGGGCGACTTCCTCCAGCAGCGGGCCCGAGGCCTGCGCATTGCAGCGGATGTGGCCAGCGCCGCGCGCGGCGTAGCGCTCGATCTGGATGTCGCGGGCGCGGGCGACGCGTGCCGCCACTTCGCGGCTGCCTTCGGTGGGCGGCGGCAGAATGAGGTCCGCGGCGGTGACGGCGGGCACTTCGATGTGCAGATCGATGCGGTCGATCAGCGGCCCGGACAGCCGTCCCTGATAATCGGCGGCGCAGCGCACATTCGGCGCGCGATTGCAGGCAAAACCCGGGTCGTTGGCGCGGCCGCAGCGGCAGGGATTCATGGCGCCGACCAGCATGAAACGCGCCGGATAAGTGACGCGGTGGTTGGCGCGTGCGATGGCGACCTCGCCTGTCTCAAGCGGCTGGCGCAGCGAGTCGAGCACCTGGCCGGAGAACTCCGGCATCTCGTCGAGAAACAGCACGCCGTTATGCGCCAGCGAGATTTCGCCGGGCCGCGCGCGCAGCCCGCCGCCGACCAGAGCCGGCATCGAGGCGGAATGGTGCGGCGCGCGAAACGGCCGGCGGTTGGTGAGCGCGCCGCCTTCGATCTCGCCGGCGACCGAGGCGATCATCGACACTTCGAGCAATTCCGCCGGCGATAGCGGCGGCAGGATCGACGGCAGCCGCGCCGCCAGCATCGACTTGCCCGAGCCCGGCGGGCCGATCATCAGCAGATTGTGGCCGCCGGCGGCGGCGACTTCTAGCGCGCGCTTGGCGCTCTCCTGGCCCTTGATGTCGGCGAGATCGAGCGGGACGCCATCGAGTTCGCGGATCTTCGGCACCGGACGCGTCAGCACCTGCGTGCCGCGGAAATGATTGGCGAGCTGAATGAGCGAACGCGCGGCGATGATCTCGATCTCCGGGCTGGCCCAGGCGGCCTCGGGCCCGCAAATTTCCGGGCAGATCAGCCCGTAGCCATGGGCATTGGCGCCGATGGCCGCCGGCAGCACACCGGCCACCGGCGCGATCGAGCCGTCGAGGCCGAGTTCGCCGAGCACGGTGAAGCCGGCGAGCGCATCGGGCGGCACGGCGCCGATCGCCGCCATCAGGCCGAGCGCGATCGGAAGGTCGTAATGGCTGCCTTCCTTCGGCAGATCGGCCGGCGCCAGGTTGACGGTGATGCGCCGCGCCGGCAGCGCTAGGCCCGAGGCGATGAGGGCCGCGCGGACGCGCTCTTTAGCTTCGGACACCGCCTTGTCGGGCAGGCCGACGATATTGAAGGCCGGCAGGCCGGGCGCGACCTGCACCTGCACATCGACGATACGGGCATCGATGCCCTCAAAGGCGACCGTCGCCACCCGCTGTACCATGCCTTGCTCCCCAAGCTCTACCTGAGAGTGTAGCCGAGGTTGTGGACACAAACAAGAACATTTGCAGAACAAACTTTTTCGTTTACGATGCGTTAGGGACTTGAGGGAGGCACGCCATGATCGACCGCCAAGCCATGCAGAACGACCTGATCGAAGCCCGCCGCGCCCGCCAAGAGGCTGAAGCAGCCAATCACGACGTCGAGGAGTTGATCTGGGAGCTGCAGCATGTCCAGCTCGGCCGCCAGCGCGTTGTTTTTTCGATTGCCGGCTTCGAACAGGAAGCCGCCTGAGGCGATCCGAAGTCTGGTCTAAACGGGTTCCCGTAGGCACGCGAAGCCCTTCGCGCCGGGGGGCTGCGCGTAGGGTTGTTTGAATAACGCAATTGAACGTCTAAATTGTCGTGGAATTAAGGGACTTGGTGTTCGCTGGGGCATTGCCGCGCAACGCGAGTGACCACGTGCCTCCCCAGCAGAGTTTTCCGCTCCACGGCTTGCAAACCGAAATTCTCGAAGCGCTGGTCATGGGCGAGCGCTTCGAGGCCATTGCCGATCTGCTCTGCCGCCGTGCCGAAGAGCTCGCCCCAGGTGTAACTTGCTCAATCGTCGCCATCACGCCCGACGGCAAGCTTGCCACCGTGGCGGCGCCCAGCCTGCCGCAGCATTACTCCGACGCCATCAACGGACTCGCGATCGGCCCGAATGTCGGCTCTTGCGGCACCGCGGCCTACCTCGGTGTTCCGGTGGAAGTGCATGATGTATCGACCGATTCGTTGTGGGCGCCGTACAAGGAGCTGATCCTGCCGCTCGGCCTTTCGGCATGCTGGTCGAGCCCGATCAAAACCCGCGACGGCCGGGTGGCGGCGACGTTCGGTTTTTATTATCGCGACAAGCGCGGGCCGAACGAACTCGAGCGGGCGATCGTCAATACCTGCGTTCACCTGTTCGCGATCGCCATCGAGCATGACGAAGTGCAGAAGCGCAATCACGCGCTCGCCTATTACGATCAGCTTACCGGCCTGCCGAACCGGCGCAGCTTCGATGACATGATCTTCGAGCGTATCGTCGCTCGCCGGCCGGCGTTCGGTCTTCTGGTGATCGATATCGATAACCTGAAGATCGCCAACGACACGATGGGGCACGTCGTCGGCGACGGTCTCATTCAGGAGGTCGCGGGCCGTCTTGCCGTCATCGTGCCGAACACCGCGTGCCGTCTCGGCGGCGACGAATTCGCCGTACTGGTCGACGATTGCCGCAGCCATGCCGAACTGGGCGTCGTCGCCGAGGCGATCAGCCAAACGATGCGCGACCCGTTCGATTGCGACGGGTACACGATCATCCCGCAGATCACGATGGGCGGCGTGGTCTACGGCGTCGACGGCAAGAATGCCGACTTCCTGCGCCAGAACGCCGACTTCGCGCTGTATCATGCCAAGGAAATCAAGCGCGGCGGCTACGTTCCGTTCGAGAAGAACCTGAGGACGTCGATTGCGCTGCGCATGTCGAAGATCCGCACCGTCGACCAAGCGCTGATCGACCGACGGGTCATGCCATACTATCAGCCGGTCATGGGCATCGCGGCGCGATCCATCCAAGGCTTCGAAGCGTTGGCGCGCATTCGGCTCGACAATGGCGACATCGTTTCGGCGGGCCAGGTACAAGCGGCGCTGTCCGATCCAAGCATCGCGTTTCGCCTCACCGACCAGATGCTCCAGCAGATCGCCATGGACATGCGGGCGTGGATCGACCGCGGCCTCAGTATCGACCATATCGGCATCAACCTCTCGACCGCCGACTTCCATCGCAGCGACCTGGAGCGCCGCCTGTCCGAGGCTTTCGAGGCGGGCGGCGTGCCGCTCAAGCATCTGGTCCTGGAAGTGACCGAGACGGTTTTTCTGGATGGTCCCGATGCCAAGGTCGTCGGCGTCCTCGAGCGCTTGCGCAAGAAGGGCGTCGTGGTTGCGCTCGACGATTTCGGTACCGGATTTGCGTCGTTGACGCATCTCGTCCGCTTCCCGGTCGATATCATCAAGATCGACCGATCGTTCGTCGACCGGATGCTCGTCGATCGTCCGAGCCGGCTCATCGTCGAATTGCTGCTCGACCTGTCACGCAAGCTGGAGATGCGCGTCGTTGCCGAGGGCATCGAGACGCAGGCGCAGGCGGACTGGTTGATGGAGCTCGGCTGTCAGTTCGGCCAGGGCTATTTCTTCGGCCGGCCGGTCGATGCCGCCGCGACGACGCGGTTCCTCCTGGCAAACGGCGCCGCGGGCAGCAAGCCGCCCCCGCTGGCGCAAAAACGGCGCGCCTAGCCGCGGCGCTTCGTCTCGATCACGTCCCAGACCATCGCCGCGGCATCGGGGCCGCCGAGATTCTTCACGGCGCGGATGCCGGTCGGCGAGGTGACGTTGATCTCGGTGAGCATGTCGCCGATCACGTCGATGCCGACGAAGATCATGCCGCGTTCGATCAGGACAGGCTTCAGCCGGGCGATGATCTCGCGCTCGCGCGGCGTCAGGTCGGTGGCCTTGGGCGAGCCGCCGCGCACCATGTTGGAGCGCAGGTCGTCCGCCGCCGGCACGCGGTTGACTGCGCCGGCGAACTCGCCGTTGACCAGTAATATACGTTTGTCGCCGTCCTTCACGGCGGGCAGGAACGACTGCACCACCCAGGGCTCGCGGAACGTCGCGGCGAACATGTCGTAGAGCGATCCGAAATTGAGATCCTCGCGGGTGACGCGGAACACGCCGCCGCCGCCATGGCCGTAGAGCGGCTTCATGACGATGTCCTTGTGCTCATTGCGGAACGCCTTGATCTCGGCGAGGTCGCGCGTGATCAAGGTCGGCGGCATCAGGTCGGGGAACGAGGTCACCAGGATCTTCTCGGGCGCGTCGCGCACCTCGGCCGGATCGTTCACCACCAGGGTCTTGGGGTGGATACGCTCCAGCATATGGGTCGTGGTGATGTAGGACAGGTCGAAGGGCGGGTCCTGGCGCAGCAGGATGACGTCGAAGCTGTCGAGCGCGACGCGTGCCGGCTCACCGAGCGAGAAGTGGTTGCCGAGCTCGTCGCGTACCGTCAGCGGCTCCGTTCGGGCATAGAGCCGGCCGCCGAGCTGGGCCATGCGGTCCGGCGTGTAATAACTCAGCGCATGGCCTCTCGCCTGAGCCTCGAGCAGCAAGGCGAAGGTGGAATCCCCCTTGATATTGATCCGTTCGATCGGATCCATCTGCACGGCGACTTTCAGGCTCATGGGGGCTTTCCGGCGCTCTAAGACGAAGGGCCAAAGGTTAAGGAAAACAGATCGTTAACGTATTAAGGCGAGACTGCTGGAACCCGGATTTATGCCGTGCTGGATGGGGCTGCAAGTGACATTGCCGAAGCTTTCGATTGCCGCCAAGCTTTATGCGATCTTTGCCCTGATGGCCATGACAGCGCTGGCGCTGTCCGGTTCGGCCGTCATCAATGCGCGCCACTACGCAGTCCTGACCTCGGACTACGGATCGGCCAATTCCGGCATGAAAAACATCGAGCGCATCAACGGCCTCATCTACGCCGTGGTCGCCGAATCGCGCGGCATCTACCTGCCGAACGACCGGGCCGCCCGTCAGCAGTTCATCGACGGCATCAACGTCTTCCTCGACCGTATCGAAGCGCTGATGGCCGACTGGAAGAAGACGGTTCATGCGGACGATGCGGCGTTGTTCGAAAAGTTTTCCAAACGCGTCGACGCCTTCGTCGCCTATCGGCGCGAGCTGGCGCGTCTTGGTACAGAGGAGGGCGCCGAGGCGGCGCGCACTTGGGGCGAGGCCAGCCGCGGCGAGCGCAAGGAGCTCAATGCCGATCTCAAGGCGTTGACCGATCAATACTCCGGCCGCGCCGAGTTGGCCTTTAACGAGATCAACGGCAACATCAATCAGGGCCTGCGCTGGCTCGCCATCTTCGCGGCGCTCGCCGCACTGGCGACGACAGCCTTGCTGTTCATTGCGCGAGGTATCGTCAAGCCGCTGACGGCGATCACGCGGGTGACCGAGTCGGTGGCCAATGGCTCGCAGGTGGCTTCTATCCCCTATAGCGACCGTCAGGACGAGATCGGCGCCATGGCGCGTTCGATCGAGGTCTTCCATCGGGCAATGATGCATAACCGCGAGCTCAACCAGACCGTCGTGGAAGAAGCCGAGCAGCGCGCCGTCCGCCAGCGCGAGATCAACAGTGAGATCGCCCGCTTCTCCGCGGAGGTCGAAGCGACCTTATCGGAGCTCGGCCAGATCTCCGACCAGATGCTGGCCGCTTCGACGCGGCTGGCCGGCGCGGCGGATGTGGCGTCGATGCAGACCACGCGCGCCGAGCAGGCCTCATCGGAGGCCTCGGCCAATGTCCGCGATATCGCCTCGGCGGCCGACGAATTGTCGGCGTCGGTCAACGAGATCGACCGCCAGGTGTCGCAGTCTAACGCTATCGCCTCGAAGGCGGTCAGCGAGGCTGGCCAGACCAACCGCGCGGTCAAGGAACTCGGCGAGGCGGCGACCCGCATCGGTGACGTCGTCAAGTTGATCACCGATATCGCCGAGCAGACCAATCTGCTGGCGCTCAATGCCACGATCGAGGCGGCGCGCGCGGGTGAGGCCGGCCGCGGTTTTGCCGTCGTCGCCGGCGAGGTCAAGGCATTGGCCGGTCAGACCAGCCGTGCCACCGAGGAAATCAGCGCGCAGATCGCCGGCATGCAGCGGGCGACCGCGACGTCGATCGAGGCCATCAACGCGATCGAACGGACCATCCGCGAAATCGGCAATATCTCCGGCGCAATCGCCGCCGCCGTCACCGAGCAGGGCGCGGCGACCAGCGAAATCGCCCGCAGCGTCGAGACCGCGGCGCTGCGTACCATCGATACCGCCAAAGAAGTCGGGCTCGTCGGCAGCGCCACGGCCGACACGCGTACCAGCGCCGGTACGGTGAAAAGCGTCGCCGACGACCTCGGGCAGGTGGCCTCGCGCATCCGCGGCCAGGTCGATCAGTTCTTTGAACGGCTGAGCGCTTAATGTCGTCCCCGCGAAGGCGGGGACCCATAATCACAGGTCTCTCGATGGGACACGGCGTATGGGTCCCCGCCTTCGCGGGGACGACACTCACGTCTCAAACGCACCCTGAATATGCCGCGGCAGCTTGCCGGGCGCGATCAGGATGGCGTCGAACCGCAGGTCCTTGAACACAACATGCGGATTTTGTGCCAGCCAGATCTCGGCGGCGGTGGCGATGCGGCCGCGCTGGCGCGGCGTCACTGACTCGGCGGCGTCGTCGAGCGAAGCGCGCGCCTTGACCTCGACGAAGATGATGGTGTGCCGCCGCCCGGCGACGATGTCGATCTCGCCGGCGCCGGAGCGGAAACGCCGCGCCAGAACGCGATAGCCCTTGCCGATCAACCAGGCGGCGGCGAGGCTTTCCGCCGAGATGCCGCGATTGAAGGCGGCCTGACGCTCCGGGCTCGCCTCCGGCTTTTGACCTTTCGTCCGCAGCCCGGGAACGCGCGGGTTGCGCGGAAGCGGCGGCAGCGCGCTGTCGTCTTTGCCCATGCTCAATCCTTGCCATCGCTTTTGGCGAGTTCAAGCGCGCGTTGGTAGACCTCGCGGCGAGCGCGGCCGGTGGCGGAGGCGACTTCGCCGACGGCGTCCTTCACCGAGACGCGGGTGAGTGCAGCGCGCAGCAGCGCGTCGATGTCGGCATCCGCGGCTTCCTGGTCGACCGGTGGCGCGATCACGATGACAAACTCTCCGCGGCTTTCGGCGCCTTCGGCATAATCCTGCGCCAGCGCAGCCAGATCGCTGCGGCGGACCTCCTCATGCAGTTTAGTCAGTTCGCGGCAGACCGACGCCTGCCGATCGCCGAGCCCAGCGGCGAGATCGGCAAGCGAAGCGGCAACACGCGGGCCGGTTTCGAACAGCACGATGGTTGCCGGGACGAGTGCCAGTTCGGCAATCCGCTTCTGCCGCGCCGCCTGCTTCGGCGGCAGAAAACCTTCAAAGAAAAACCGATCGTTCGGCAGGCCCGAGAGGGAGAGTGCCGTCAGCACCGACGACGCACCCGGCACCGCTGTAACCTTGTGACCCGCCTCGACGACCGCGCGCACCAGCCGGTAGCCCGGGTCCGAAACCAACGGCGTGCCGGCATCCGACACCAGCGCCACCGCCTGGCCCTCGGCGAGACGGCCAAGGAGCTTCGGCAGCGCCTCGTCGGAGTTGTGCTCGTGATAGGCGGTGAGCGGCGCACCGATGCCGTAGCGTTCGGTCAGCTTGCGCGTGACCCGGGTGTCCTCGCAGGCGATGACGTCTGCGGCCGCCAAGGTCGCCAGCGCGCGCAGGCTGATGTCGCCAAGATTGCCGATGGGCGTCGCCACCAGATAAAGCCCGGCCTCGAGAGCCGGGGCTTCGATCATGGCGCCCAGCGGGGCGTATTGGCGAGTGGCATTTCGATCGCTCATGGCAATACTCTAGCCGCTCGGCAGCCCACTGCGTGGTTTTGTGCGGCGCTTTTGCGCATCAACGCGCCGCTGCCATGGCCCGCCGGGCTTACTAGAGGCGCACAAAAACTTAAAATTCCTCCATGTATTCATCATCTTAACTTTTGCGGGACAAAATGGACTTTACCGGCTAGGACTGGCCGGGGGTCGCTCGCAGACGAGGGAACGGGGTTATTGCGAATTCGATCTGACAGGCAGGGCGTGACCCGCCGCCGTCTCATCATCGTCGGCGGCTCCGCTGCCGCAGCCCTGGCGCTGGCCGGGTGTACCAGCGGCGCGCTTGATCGGCTGGATACGCCCAATCAGCCGACACCGCCGGGAGGTGAACCGGCGCAGCCGTCGCAGATCGGCAGCGGGCAGATTCGCGTCGGCCTCATCCTGCCGCTCTCGGCGCAGGGCAATGCCGGCGTCGCGGCGCAGTCAATGAAGAATGCCGCCGAAATGGCGCTCGCCGAATTCAAGGAGCCGAACATCCAGCTCCTGGTGAAGGACGACGGCGGTTCGCCGCAAGGCGCGCAGGCCGCCGCCCAGCAGGCGCTCGGCGAAGGTGCCGAGATCATCATCGGGCCGCTGTTCGCGCAGTCCGTCAGCGCAGTCGGTGCCGTGGCGCGGGGCCGCAACATTCCGGTCATCGCGTTTTCGACCGACTCCAGCGTGGCGACGCGCGGCGTCTATCTGCTCAGCTTCCTGCCGGAGTCGGACGTCAAGCGCATCGTCGATTTCGCGGTGTCGCGCGGCAAGCGCTCCTTCGCGGCGCTGCTGCCGGACAATGCCTACGGTACCGTGGTTGAGGCCGCGTTCCAGCAGGAAGTGGCACGCCGCGGCGGCCGCGTTGTCGCGCTCGAGAAATATCCGCTCGATCCGTCGCGCATGGGTGAGGCCGTGCGCCGCGTTGCCCAAGCCGCCGGCCGCGCCGATGCGCTGTTCCTTCCCGATGGCGCCGATGCCGTGCCGCAGGTGGTGGCGCAACTCGAAGCCAACCGCGTGAACCTGAAGCGGCTGCAGCTGCTTGGCACCGGCCTCTGGGAAGAGCCGCGTATCTTCCAGACGCCGGCGCTTGCCGGCGGTTGGTACGCCGCGCCGGATGCCGCGGGCTTCCGCAGCTTCGCGACGCGCTATCGCGGGCGCTACGGCCAGGATCCGGTGCGCACGGCAACACTCGCTTACGACGCTGTGGCGCTGGTCGCGGCGCTGGTCAAGACGCAGGGCGCGCAGCGCTTCAGCGAACAGATCCTCACCAATTCGTCGGGCTTTGCCGGCATCGATGGCGTGTTCCGCTTCAAGAGCGATGGCACCAACGAACGCGGCCTTGCCGTGCTGCGCGTCGCGCCCGGCGGCGGCCAGGTCGTGAGCCCCGCGCCGAAGGCGTTTTAGGAAACGCTGTCATTCCGGGGCGCGAGCGCAAAGCATCGCACTCCGTCATGGCCGGGCTTGTCCCGGCCATCCACGCCTTACTCCGACAGCTATTAAGACGTGGATGCCCGGCACAAGGCCGGGCATGACGAGCAAGAAACTTACGCCGCCAGATCGGCGACCACAGCATCGAGCAGCGGGAAGCCGGACGGCGTCACGCGCAGGCGGCCGTTGTCCATGGTCTCGACGGCGCCGCCATCCATGAGGAATGCCAGCCGCTTCGGATCGAGCGTGCGCCCGGACAGGACCGCGAAACGCTGCGGGTCGATGCCTTCGGTGAGGCGCAGCCCCATCAGCAGGAATTCGTCAGCGACTTCGCCGGGCTGCAACGCTTCATCGACGGTCAGGCCGATGCCATTGGCGTCGATCAGATCGAGCCAGGTCTCCGGCCTGCGCTCGGTCTCGGTGGCGTAGCGGCGGCCATCGACATTGAGCCGGCCATGCGCGCCCGGACCGACGCCGGCATATTCATGGCCGCGCCAATAGACGAGATTGTGCCGGCACTCGGCGCCCGGCCGTGCGTGGTTCGACACTTCGTATGCGGGCAGTCCTGCATCGGCGCACACTTGCTGCGTCAAATCGTAAAGGTCGCGCGCCAAACCTTCTTCCGGCATCACCAGCTTGCCGGCCTTGTGCAGGCCGAAGAACGGCGTGCCGGGTTCGATGGTGAGTTGATAGAGCGACAGATGCTCGGCGGCTTCGGAAATGGCGCGATTGAGTTCGATGGCCCATTCGGCGAGCGTTTGCCGCGGCCGCGTGTAGATGAGATCGAACGAGTAGCGATCGAAGATCGAACGCGCCACGGCGATGGCGGCGAGCGCTTCATCGGCGGTGTGCAGGCGGCCGAGTTCTTTCAGCGACCGGTCGTCGAGCGCCTGGACGCCCAGCGAGACGCGATTGACGCCGGCGGCGCGATAGCCGCGGAAGCGCGTTGCCTCGACGCTGGTCGGATTGGCTTCGAGCGAGATCTCGGCGTCGTTCTTGAGCGTCCAGTGCTTGCCGATGGCGTTGATGATGGCTTCGACGGTCGCGGGCTGCATCAGCGACGGCGTGCCACCGCCGAAGAACACCGACGACACGGTGCGCGGTCCGATGCGCGACGCGGTCGCGGCGATCTCGCTTTCGATGGCGCGCAGATAGCGCCTCTCGTCATAGCCGCCATGGCGGACGTGACTGTTGAAGTCGCAGTATGGACACTTCGACAGGCAGAACGGCCAGTGGACGTAGACGGCGAAGTCCTGATGGGGCGCGACGGTATTGGTTAACGGCATGTTAAAGACTATAGGCGCGCAAGGCGGTTCCCGCCAGCAAAGACGCATTTTCGCTGCGGACAAGTATTTAAAATTTTAGCAAATTCTCTAGCGTGAAGAACGCCGCCAGGCGGCGGCTATGGCTTCAAACACGCCTTTGCCAGCATCACGAAAGCCCGCGCGCGATGCGACAAGCCCATGCCTTTCGGCGGCAAACCGTGCTTTTCGTCAGCCGTCATCTCGCCGAAGGTGCGGTCGTGGCCATCCGGAAGGAACAATGGATCGTAGCCGAAGCCGGCAGTTCCCTTCGGTGGCCAGACGATGACGCCGTCGGCGCGGCCTTCGAACTCCTCGATGTGACCGTCCGGCCAGGCGATGCACAGCGCGGCGATAAAGTGGCCTCGCCGCTGCTCCGGCGTGGTCGCGCCCTTCTCGACGAGCAGCGTCTGGATCTGATTCATGGCGCCGCGGAAATCCTTATCGGGTCCGGCCCAGCGCGCCGAGTAGATGCCGGGATCGCCGGCGAGGGCATCGACGCAAAGACCGGAATCATCGGCAAACGCGGCACGACCGGTGGCATTCGCCGCGGCCATTGCCTTGATGCGCGCATTGGCGGCGAAGGTCTTGCCGGTCTCGTCCGGCTCCGGGAGATTGAGTTCGGCCGCGGACGTCGCCGCGATGTTGTACGGCGCCAGCAGCTCGCGCATCTCGGCGAGCTTGCCGGGATTATGCGTGGCGATAATGACGGAGCCGGTGAGCTGGCGATGCGCCACTAGCCGATCGCCATCTTCTGCAGTTCGATGAGCTTGCCGGTGCCCTTGCGCGCCAGCGCCAGCAGCGCGAGCAACTGCTCTTCGCTGAACGGCTCCTTCTCCGCGGTGCCCTGCACCTCGATGATGTTGCCAGAACCGGTCATGACGAAATTGGCGTCGGTGTCCGCTTCCGAATCCTCGGCGTAATCGAGATCGAGCACGGCGGTACCGCGGAATACGCCGCACGACACCGCGGCGACA
>JAHCKF010000006.1 GCA_026125925.1 Pseudolabrys sp. | reverse complement strand
AGCTTGCCGAGGCCGGGGGTTGCATGACGACACTGCGGGTTGGGATTGCCACCTACGACCAGTACAAGGCCAGGACCATGGCGATCGCCCGCGGCGCGTTCAAGCCGGCGGCCGATGATCCGAAGGCATGGTTCACGTCGGTCGAGAGCTTCGCCAAGGTGCTGTCCGACGAGAATCGGGCACTCCTGGCGCTGATCGCTGAGACCGAGCCGGCGTCGATGAACGAACTGGCCGAGAAGACCGGCCGTGCGCCTCTAACCTGTCCCGGACCCTGCGGACGATGGAGCGTTACGGCTTGGTGCGGTTCGAGAAGGGCCGCGGTCGACAGTTGGCACCGCGCGTCGGCTACACCGACATCGTGCTCGCCATGCCGCTGCGCTCCATGCAGCCAGGCTAAGGGAGTGGAGGAACCGTGAATCGTCAGCTCATCCCTGTCACTGAGGCCTTCGCCGAATGGCGCAAGGACCCCGAATACGTAGCGGCCTACGACGCCTTGGAGGCGGAATTCGTCCGCGCAGCAGCACGGACCAAGGCTGGCAGCAATGACGGTGCCGTCGACGATGGCGAGGCAGGGACACCATGACCAAGCCATTGGCCGACGCCGAGAAGGGGTACATCGGGACGACGTTAGACAGTTTCCTGGAGCAGCAGGGGATAGCCGCTGAGGCAGAGGCAGCCGCGGCAAGCCGCGTCGCTACCTGGCTGCGCGCTCAAGATAGGGCCGCCGACGAGGTCGTCGGGACTCCGCGACCGCGTGCGCAGAGGAACGCATGAACGCAGTGGAGATTGAGGAAGCGATATCGGCGCTCGCCGAGCAACCGTTTGACGCCGCCGAGTTCCCGTTCGCCTTTCTGCGAGCCTTCGGCAACAAGGAAACCACGATCAAGAAGCTGCGGGCCGGAGCGTCGAACAGCTCCGATCTGGGCGGCGTCCTGCAACGCAATCACATCCATATCGCCGTCGCCGCGCCGGGCACGGTGACGAAGACCTTGGCCGCGCTGAAAGCCAGCCCCGCCACGGCGAAGGCGAAGGCGCGCTTCATCCTCGCCACCGACGGCGCGGACTTCGAGGCTGAAGACCTGGATACCGGCGAAACTGTCGCCTGTTCCTATGCCGACTTCCCCGATCATTTCGGATTCTTCCTGCCGCTCGCCGGCATCACCACCGTCAAGCAGGTCCGCGAAAGCTCCTTTGATATCCGCGCCACGAGCCGCATGAACCGGCTCTATGTCGAGCTTCTGAAAGATAACCCCGATTGGGGCACCGCCGCGCGCCGCCACGACATGAATCATTTCATGGCGCGGCTGATCTTCTGCTTCTTCGCCGAGCGCACCGACATTTTCCACGGCATCGGCCTGTTCACGCAGACCGTCGAGCGCATGAGCGCCAAGGATTCGTCCAACACCCATGAAGTGATCGGCGAGTTGTTCCGCGCCATGAATACCAAGCGCGAGGACCGCGCGAGCGCTGGCGTTCCGCGATGGGCCGACGCCTTTCCTTATGTGAACGGCGAATTGTTTTCCGGCAGCGTGGACGCGCCGCATTTTTCCAAGATCGCGCGCTCCTACCTCATGCACATCGGCAGCCTCGACTGGACGAAGATCAACCCGGACATTTTCGGGTCGATGATCCAGGCCGTCGCCGAGGACGAGGAGCGCGGCGCGCTCGGCATGCACTACACGTCCGTGCCGAACATCCTGAAAGTGTTGAACCCGTTGTTTCTCGACGATTTGCGGGCGCAGCTGGAAGAAGCGGGCGACAATTCCCGCAAGCTCTTGAACCTGCGCAACCGCATGGCGAAGATCAGGGTCTTCGACCCTGCCTGCGGCTCAGGCAATTTCCTTGTCATCGCCTACAAGGCGATGCGGGAGATCGAGGCCGAGATCAACAGGCGGCGCGGCGAGGCCGACCGCCGTACCGAAATCCCGCTCACGAACTTCCGAGGCATCGAGTTGCGCGACTTTCCGGCCGAGGTTGCGCGGTTGGCGCTCATCATCGCGGAGTTTCAGTGCGACGTGCTCTATCGTGGGCAGCAGGAAGCCTTGCAGGACTTCCTGCCGCTCGACGCGCAGAACTGGATCACCTGCGGCAATGCCCTGCGGCTCGACTGGCTGAGCATCTGCCCGCCGACCGGAACGGGTGTGAAGTTGCAGGCAGAGGACTTGTTTCACACGCCACTGGATCAGGCGCAGATCGACTTCGAGAATCAGGGTGGGGAAACCTATATCTGCGGGAATCCGCCATATCTCGGAAGCCAAGGACAATCTGACGATCACAAGTCCGATCTCAAGACGATCTTCGACCGGCGAGTGAAAAGCTGGAAGTCGCTCGACTACGTGGCGGGCTGGTTCATGAAGGCGGCCGACTACGGCACACAGACCGCTTCTGTCGCCGCCTTTGTGGCCACAAACTCCATCTGCCAAGGAAAGCAGGTTCCTATCCTTTGGCCACTCATCTTCAAGACCGGACACGAAATCGCTTTCGCCCATACTTCATTCAAATGGGCCAATCTTGCTAGCCACAATGCCGGCGTCACAGTTGCTATCGTCGGCATTTCCCGTCGGGCCGGACGAGTCAGGACTCTCTATTCGCTCACGCAAACAGGAGAGGTAACCGCGCGTGAGGCGGAGAATATCAATGCCTACCTGGTTCCCGGCAGGAACATCGAGGTAGAAAAGTCGTCAAAACCCATATCGGCGTTGTCGACCATGACGTTCGGCAACCAGCCTATCGACGGTGGCCACTTCACCGTCCTACCTTCGGAGAGGGAAGCGATACGAAAAGAGGGCGATGAGTTTGAACAGTTTGTTCGCCGATATGTTGGGTCGAGAGAGTTCATCAATGGCATCGAGCGATGGTGCCTTTGGATCAATCCCGAGGACGAAACCACCGCCAAGACGAATGGCACCATCGCCTCCAAGGTCGCCAGCGTAGCGAAATTCAGGGCGGAAAGTGATCGTGCAGAAACTGTCGAGCTTGCTCGGTATCCATTCCAGTTTGCCTACCGCCCTCATCGAGAATGCGCTTCGACGGTAGTTGTTCCGAGCGCGTCGTCAGAGCGGCGTCCATTCCTTCCATGCGGGATACTTCCCAAGGGCACAATCGTGTCCAACCTAGCATTTGCACTCTATGACGCGCCGCTCTGGACAATGGCACTGATCGCATCGCGCTTGCATCTTGTCTGGATCGGCACCGTCTGCGGCAAACTGAAGACTGACTATCGCTATTCCAACACACTCGGCTGGAACACCTTCCCGGTCCCGACGCTCACCGAGAAGAACAAGGCCGACCTGACCCGCTGCGCCGAAGACATTTTGCTGGCGCGCGAGGCGCATTTCCCGGCGACCATCGCCGATCTCTACGACCCGGAGAACATGCCGGCCGATCTGCGCGCGGCGCACGAGCACAACGATGAGGTGCTCGAGCGCATCTATGTCGGCCGCCGCTTCCGCAACGACACGGAGCGGCTGGAAAAGCTGTTCGATCTTTACACCAAAATGATTGTGTCGCCGGTGCCGGCAAAGAAACGCAGGGCGGGGGCGGCATGAGCGAGTTCAATCGCATGACAATCGTTGCCGCGGCCGAGGTGGTCGCCGACTTCAATTCGCACAGCGATATGGAAGTCTTGGAGGTTCAATGGGGCATTGATGGACGATGCAGCGCATCCAGCAAGCCCGCGCGCGTTGCGAGCTGGGCGAAACTCGCCTGCGACGAAGAGCTTACCGTGATGACCGAGAATGGCCGTGTCTCGCTTGATCGGGCGTTGATCGAAACCGCAATCACCGCTCCCGAGGCGGGCCGAGATTCAGTATCGTGGAAGAAGCTGGTCGCGGGCCTTCGGTTCGATGGCTTCGAGGTTGTCGAAACGGAGGTCAGTGTTGCCTCTAGGTTTTCTTGGGATGGCGAAGCGACCAAGAAGATTCTGACGCTTGTCCGGATGCTGCCGGAAGACATTCCTGGATTGGATTTTCGGGAGGCAGAGAGCGAAGTCATCGCCCTTCTGGATGACAGCGGATTCACCGTTGCCAAGGGGCATCTGAAACAAGCGGTGTCGGCATTTCAGAGGGGCGAATGGTCGTCCGCGAACGGCGAGCTTCGCAATTTCTATGAGAGCTATCTAAACGAGATCGCCGTCGCTCTCGGCTATGTCGGCAGCGATGACAGCAGGGCAAAGCGCGATTTCCTTGGCGCTCGCGTGCAGCCGCCGTTCTTGCTCGCGGATTACAACGAGTGGAACGCCAACAACCAGAAGCCCCAGTACGTTCAGGGGCTAATGAGCCGGATGCACCCGCACGGTGGGCATCCAGGTCTATCCGAAGAAGAAGATGCGACTTTCAGGCTTCAGATAACACTGATAACCGCCCGCCTTTTCCTTCGCCGATTCAGTCAACGAAAGGCGGCTTGATATGGTCAGCACCGTCCCCTCCGTCTCCGTTTCCTATGCCCGCAACGGCTCATCGACCAAGGCCAATGCGCTCGGTATGCGTCCGATGCAGGAGCGCGCCTTCGAGCGGCGCGGCGAGCAGTATCTTCTCATCAAGTCGCCGCCGGCCTCCGGCAAGAGCCGCGCCTTGATGTTCATCGCCCTCGACAAGCTCGCCAATCAGGGATTGAAGCAGGCCATCATCGTCGTTCCCGAAAAATCCATCGGCGCGAGCTTTAACGACGAGCCGCTGACCAAATACGGCTTTTCGGCCGACTGGCATGTCGAGCCGAAGTGGAACCTCTGCAACGCGCCCGGCGCGGACAATGGCGGCAAGGTCAACTCGCTCGGCGCATTCCTTGACAGCGATGACAAGGTGCTGGTCTGCACCCATGCGACCTTCCGCTTCGCCGTGGACAAGTTCGGTGTCGAGAAGTTCGACGGAAGGCTGATCGCAGTGGACGAGTTCCACCATGTTTCCGCCGATCCCGACAGCAAGCTCGGCCAGCACCTTGGCGCGTTCATCGCCCGCGACAAGGTGCATGTCGTCGCCATGACCGGCTCATACTTCCGGGGCGACGCCATGCCCGTGCTGGCCCCGCAGGACGAAGCCAAGTTCGACACCGTCACCTACACCTACTACGAGCAGCTCAACGGTTACGAGTTCCTGAAGCAGCTCGATATCGGCTACTTCTTCTATTCCGGCTCCTATGCCGACGACATTCTCGCCGTCCTCGACCCGGCCGAGAAGACCATCATCCACATCCCGAGCGTCAATTCGCGCGAAAGCACGAAGGACAAGATCAAGGAGGTGGAGCACATCATCGAGGCCCTGGGCGACTGGCAGGGGACCGACCCCGCCACCGGCTTTCAGCTGGTCAAGACGCCCGACGGCCGGACGCTCCGCATCGCCGACCTGGTCGATGACGACGCCGGCAAGCGCGACAAGGTGTCCGCCGCGCTGAAGGACCCGGCGCAGAAGAACAACCGCGACCATGTCGACATCATCATCGCACTCGGCATGGCGAAGGAGGGCTTCGACTGGATTTGGTGCGAACATGCGCTGACCGTCGGCTATCGGTCGAGCCTCACCGAGATCGTGCAGATCATCGGCCGCGCCACCCGCGACGCGCCGGGCAAGACCCGCGCGCGCTTCACCAATTTGATCGCTGAGCCTGATGCCGCCGAGGATGCCGTCACCGAGGCCGTCAACGATACGCTGAAAGCCATCGCCGCCAGCCTGCTGATGGAGCAGGTGCTCGCGCCACGCTTCAACTTCACGCCGAAGAATCCGCAGAGCGGCCCGGTCGAAGGCTTCGACTATGGCGAAGGCGGCTACAGCGCCGAGAAGCCCAATGTCGGCTTCAACGAAGACACCGGCCAGTTCCACATCGAGATTAAGGGCCTCGCCGAACCCAAGAGCAAGGAGGCCGAACGCATCTGCACCGAGGATCTGAATGAGGTCATCGCCGCCTTCGTGCAGGACAAGACGGCCATCGAGCGCGGCCTGTTCGACGAGGAACTGATCCCCGAGGAACTGACCCAAGTGAAGATGGGGAAGATCATCAAGGACAAATATCCCGAACTCGACGAGGAAGATCAGGAGGCCGTGCGCCAGCACGCCATTGCCGCCCTCAACATCACGCAAAAAGCCAAGCAGATCGCGCTTGGCGGCGACGGTGCCGGGCCTCGCGGCGAGGACGACCAACCGAGCGCCAACACCGCGCTGATCGACGGCGTGCGCAAATTCGCAATGGACGTGCGCGAACTCGATATCGACTTGATCGATCGGATCAATCCGTTCGGCGAAGCCTACGCTATTCTCGCCAAGACCATGAGCGAGGACAGCTTGAAACAGGTCGCCGCGGCGATCGCCGCCAAGCGCACTAGTCTGACGCCCGATGAAGCGAAAGAGCTTGCCGTTCGCGCCTCGCGGTTCAAGAAGGAGCGCGGCCGGCTGCCCGCCATCGACGCGCAGGACCCTTGGGAAAGACGCATGGCCGAAGGGGCAGTAGCATTCATGCGCTTCAAGAAGGAGGGCCGATATGACGGATGACCTCGATCTTGACGAGCTGGCGGCGGACCTTGCCGACTTCGCTCCGCCGGAGAAGAAGGGCGGACGCAGCCCACGCGAGGAGCGCATTATCGCCGGCTTCGAGGAGATTCAGCGTTTCGTCGAAACCTACGGCCGCGCGCCAGCGCATGGCGAGAACAACGACATTTTCGAGCGGCTGTATGCCGTGCGCCTCGACCGGCTGCGCGGGCTCGAGGAATGCCGTTCGCTTCTCGCACCGCTCGACAAGCAGGGACTGTTGGCCGGTGCGGTTGCGATCGCGGCCGAACCCGCCGAGTCGATAGATGACGACGAACTGCTGGCCGAGCTGGAGGGGATCGGTGACTCCGACATCACCGAGCTTCGCCATGTCCGCACGGCCGCCGACAAGCGTGCCGCCGAGGAAATCGCCAACCGCACCCCCTGCGCGGACTTCGAGAGCTTCAAGCCGCTGTTCGCGCAGGTGAAGAAGGACCTGGACACCGGTGTTCGTCAGACGAGACGTTTCCAAACGATGGCGGAGATAAGGCAGGGTGAGTTCTTCATCGTCGGCGGCCAGATCGCCTATGTCGCGGAAGTCGGCGAGGAATTCATGACCGAATACGACCGGCGCGACAGCCGGTTACGCGTGATTTACGACAACGGAACCGAGAGCGACGTGCTACTGCGCTCGTTGCAGCGCGCTCTTCACCGCGACGAAGCCGGCCGGCGCATCACCGACCCTACCGCGGGTCCGTTGTTTTCGGGGGAGAGCGAGGACGGCGACCTCGCCAGCGGCACAATCTACGTGCTGCGCAGCAAGTCCGACGATCCGGCCATCGCCGCCAGCCGCGACGTGCTGCACAAAATCGGCGTGACCGGCGGTGATGTGAGAGCCCGAATTGCTGAAGCCAGGAATGATGCGACCTACCTTCTCGCCGACGTGGAAGTCGTCGCCACATACAAGCTGGCCAACATCAATCGAATCAAACTTGAAAACCTGATCCACCGCATCTTCGATCCAGCGCGCCTCGACATCGAGATCAAGGATCGCTTCGGCCGCCCGGTGATCCCCCGCGAATGGTTCCTGGTCCCGCTGTTCGTCATCGACCAGGCAGTCGAGAAGATCAGGGACGGGACGATCACCGACTATGCCTATGATCCACACTCGGCATCGCTCAAGCGGATGGTCGTGTAGTCGCGCACCCACTTGGACATCATCAGGCGACTAGACGGCGCCGGGCAACGCGCCGCGAGGCTCCGCTCACATTCAGCCGCATCCTCACGAGGGGTTGGCTCGCGCCGTAGCGGTTCGACGCTACCTGAAGCGAGAGCCCACGCTCCGCGATGTGTATCGCTGCCTCATCCGATATCAACAACGCGGGACCGAGCCAGTTCGCCTCCGCCTCGCGATCGGCGTCGTAGTGACGAGACCCGTGTTTGTCGAATGGCGCCTTCGGCGGATGAAGTAACAGCCCGTGCGCAAGTTCGTGCGAGATATCGGCGGCCTGCCGCTTTGGATCGTGACCGTCGTTGTAGATGATCCAACGCTCCTGACCAGCGAATAGTGTGATCGCGGAGAAATCGTTCTGCCCGGCGGCCGACCGCAGATAGCGAACCGCGTCGGGAATTGTGGACGCGTATTCGCTCAATGGCAGTACCGGGAAGCCAAGATGTTCCGCGAGTTGCCACGGGTTGATCGGAGCGTGCGCCATCAGCCCGAGTTCGCGCCGAACCTCACGGGCATACCAATTGGCTTCGGCCTTGAACCCTCGTCGCAACCCCATTCCGCCTATCTCTTCCGGAACTGCTGATACGCCGTCTTAATAAGCGTCTCTAGGGCGACGGCGCTTTCCTTGGAAAGGTTTGGGTCGGCCCGAAAATGGGCGGTCAGTTTTGCGAGTGGTTCGGCTGATCCGCGTGATGCTGCTTCCACCCGGAAGAAATCATCGGCGCTGATGCCTGACCAGACACAAAGCGCCGACAATGAATCAACGTCCGGCCGGCGACCCTGGGACATCCTGGTCAGCGTGGATGCGGGGACTTGCGCCTGCTCCGCTACCTTCTTCCATGTCAGGCCGCGGGCCACCCGCTGTGCATCGATTGCCGCGAAGAATGCCTCTCCATCGAACTTTCCCGTTGGCATCAGAATTGCGCTCTTGCAATCACGGTTCTCTCCAGCAATAAGAGGACAAGAATTGCTGCCTAGCAATTCGATTCCCCTCTGGCAACAGCTGGAGCCTGAACAGGAGATCAAGTTGGCTGGAAAGTCCTCATCCGGCGGCGGCTATCGCAGCGCGATCAGCGGCCGCTACGTCACTTCGAAGCATGGCAAGGCGAGCCCGAACACGACCGTGAAGGAATCGCCCGGCCCGAGCGGTTCGAGCGGGCCGCACTACCGGAGTGCGATCAGCGGCCGGTATGTGACGACCAAGCACGGCAAGGCAAGCCCGAGCACGACCGTCCGGGAAGACTGACGATGTTCGATGAAGGGGGGCGTCTCGCGCGCCCCCCTCACAATACGGAGCAACCACCATGAGACGTATACCGCGCATCCGTCCGCCCAGGCCTCCCAAGCCACCGGATCGTCTTCAGAACCTCCAGACCATTCGCCCGATCGGCAAGACGAAGTGGGTCCGGGCGCACTGGCGATGGGATTATGATCGCCACCAATGGGAATGGGTTCTCGGTCACTGGGCAAAGTAATTCTGTCTTATGGAAGCTATCGCGGAATTTGCCCACAGCAGCATGAATGTATGATAATGTCCTTTATCATAGGACTCCATGCATTCACGCCTGCCGCTAGCACCTTTACGTAATACTTCTCTTGTCATTGCTGCCGATGACGTAACGCGGCGACGCTTCATCGAGTTCTTCACCGCCCGCATCCGCAACCCGAACACCAGGCGCGCCTATCGACGTGCGGTCGGCGAGTTCCTGCTTTGGTGCGAGGCGGCCGGCATCGCGTCGATCACCGCGGTCGAGCCGGTCCATGTCGCCACCTATATCGAGGAGCTGACGGAGACGCGCTCGGCCCCCACAGCCAAGGCGCGGCTCGCAGCGATCCGGCATCTGTTCGATTGGTTCGTCACCGGCCATGTCGTGGCGGTGAATCCCGCCCTTTCGGTGCGCGGGCCAAGTCACGTCGTGCGCAGCGGCCGCACGCCCGTCCTGACCCCCGCGGAAGCGCGTCAGCTCCTCGACGCGATCGACGCCGGCTCCGTTGCCGGCCTTCGCGATCGCGCGCTGATCGGGATAATGGTCTACTCGTTCGCGCGCATCGGCGCGGCTCTGCGCATGGATGTCGACGACCTGTTCATCCAGAATCGCCGGCTTTGGGCACGGCTCCTTGAGAAGGGTGGCAAGCGGCATGAGATGCCGTGCCACCACAATCTTGAAGCCTACCTCCAGGAATACGTCGACCGCTGCGGGCTGACGGCCGATCCGAACGCACCGCTGTTTCAGACGATCGACCGGAAGACCAAACGTCTTTCAGGCCGCTCAATGTGCCAGTCGGATGCGTGGCAGATGGTGCAGCGACGCGCGACCGATGCCGGCATCGCAACGAAGATCGGCAATCACACGTTCCGCGCCACCGGCATCACCGCCTATCTCAAGAACGGCGGCACCCTGGAGCGCGCCGCCGCGATGGCTAACCACAGCTCGACGCGCACTACGCAGCTCTACGACCGCCGGCGCGACGAGGTCAGCCTCGACGAAGTCGAGCGCGTGCTGATCTGATGAGTCGGTACCCGCCTGTCCAGGGCTGCCTATCTGATAGCCGCCGACGGCGCGCCGACGCTCCCGACCGATGGTCGTCCAGCGAGGTGGCGTTGCGTGAACTGCTTCTTGATGCGGTTGAGATAGCCGCGCGCTTCAAATCGACGTAGCCAATGAGGAGCGGTAACGATCAGTGCCGCAATCCCCCCAAGAAGGGCCAAGCCTGGTGGTCCGCTCAGCGTTCCCAGGATGTCGCCGGATCGTCCAAGTTCGCCGCTCGAAATGTATCTCAAAGAGTACATGATGCCCATGGCAAACCCCAGAATGGGCAAGCCTATCAGTACGATCGCCGCCCATGGCTGATTTACCAGTATTTTGGGTGTCGTCCCCAGGTCGGAAGAACTGCCGGTCTGGCGATTGACGATCATGACGGGCAGGAGGTTCTGTCCTCGCCGTACCCACAGCGCCTCGACCCGATCGCCCACTTCGACCTTCAGAGAAGCGCCAACGTTGTAGACGCGACGCACGTCACTCCCAACATCGACGTAGACGCTCCACCGATGCCGTACGGTACCCACTGACTTTCCACGGCCGCGGAGATCGATTCGTCCCCTGCCGTGGAAGGCATCGGTCGTGCTCGCTCCGGTCGCAGAGAACTTCATCTCCGCTTCCGTCTCCGAGCCGATCCGGTCGACCTTGGTAACGACGCCGCCTTCCTCGACAGTCTCCAGCTTGTCAGCGAATCCCATTCCTACCCCCGGCAGCCCAGGTGAGCGCCACGCACAATTGCCTCTGACCCACAACTCTGTCGCAATACAGACGAACGACTAGGTTCATCGTTCACCTGTGAAACAGAATTGCCTATTCCGTTGCGTCTGGCAGTTTCCCGCGCAATGCGGATTGTCAAACTCGAATCGCATTGCTACGAAAGTGGGGCGGACTCCCTCCGAAGTGGCGGAAGACCGCATTTTCAGGAGCGTTCAACACTGTAGGCAATTCTGTCGCGTCCCGCCGCCGGCTTGCCGGGAGCGACGAACATGCAGGAGCGACGCGGGGAGCGCGGCTCTCTCTACACGCCGGGAGGTCAGCGGAAGTATCTCACCGCCGACGAACGCCGGCGCTTCATTGCCGCGGCGCGCGGCGACGCCCGCGACGATCTTTGCACCCTCTGCCTCACGCTCGCCTACACCGGTTGTCGCATATCGGAGGCCGTTGCGCTGGTGGCGTCGTCGATCGAGGTCGACGACGGCTTCATCGCCATCCGCTCTCTCAAGAAGCGGACGCGCGCGGCGGTCATGCGCGAAGTGCCGATCCCGCCGGACCTCGTTCGCGTGCTCGGCGAGGTTCACGGCCTCAACGAAAGTCATCCGGGCAAGAAGCTGTGGGCGCTGTCGCGCAGCCAGGCCTGGCGGCTGGTTAAACGCGTCATGGATCGGGCCGGCATCGCGCCGGGACCGCACCGGACCGCCAAGGGCCTACGTCATGGCTTCGGCGTCCATGCCGTGCGATCCGGCGTCCCGATCAACCTCGTGCAGCGCTGGCTCGGCCACGCCAGCCTGTCCACCACCACTATCTATCTCCAGGTTATGGGTGACGAGGAACGCGCGATCGCGGCGCGGATGTGGGCTAGCAATGATCCCCTAAGCCTTGGACGCTGAAGGCTTGTTGTCGCTGCGCGCATCGATCAGGACAATGTCGGGATTGTTCTCCAACTTGAGGCGCTTCAGGATGTCCTGTACGCGCTTCAGTTGTTGATAGCTAAAGAAGACAATGGCTTTGATCCCTCGCTCGGCATCAGCCGCGACCTGGTAGGTTTCGACCTGCTTTTGAAGGTTGGCTTCCAGCTTGCTATTCTTTGCGAGCTTCATCTCTACCAGTGTCTTGTTGCGCCCACGAGACACCTTGAAATCGACCGGCCCTCTCCCATCGTTTGCTTCTGCACCGATATCCGATTCTGTGCCAAACCAAACGAGCCGGAAGAGAACCTGAACGTCTCTTTCGCGCTCGACCGGGTTGTCATCCTGATCGTAGAAGATGCGCCAGCAACCTTGGTCTTCGATCGCGTGCTTCAGATAGGCAAGGCGCGCGTGAGCTTCCGCGTATGTCCCTCCGGCGATTTGGTAGAAGCCGGCTTGCTGGAGCTGTGGCCGTAAGATTTCACGGAGGCGATGCGAAAAGAATATCTCAGTCAACAATACCTTCTCGGCGCTCAAATCAGCGGCGTCATCGCCGGTCATCTCCTTGAGCTTGATGTAGTAATCTATGAGCGCGGGGAATTGCCTGATGGTGTCGGCCGCTGCGGCGTGCCGCTCCGCCGCCGTAGGCGGCTTCTTCGGCTTTGCCCGGCGGCTGAGGGCCAAGCGGAAGTAGTTCGCCACCGAAGCCCGAAGCTGTTCATCAGGGATCGCGGTTGGAATTCGTTCAAAGCCTTCAATCATGTCTCCGCGGTTGATCCAGTTCTCATCGCGCGTGAGCATGTCTTTGGGCGTGAGCAGGATGAAGTCGCCTTGGTGCCAAGGCAGCCGGTATGTCCGGCGCTGCCAGCTTTCGGTGTCGAGATTGAACACGGCCCGATCGATTGATACCGACCTCACCTGATCGGCGCTCAGGTGTGCCTTCGCGAATTCTTCAGTGTAGAGACAGAGGAAGTCCTGAATAAGATTGGTGACGAAGTCGCTGATGTTATCTCTGCCGACACCGTCGGCGATCAGGCATACCTTCTCCAAATGGCTGCTCTCTGTAATCTTTTCGCCGCCAAAATCGCTGAACACGGCACCGAGGTTCGCATGCAGTTCTCGGGCAAAGTCGATACCGAGGCCGCTCCCTCCGTTGCCAACCAATGAGAAACCCAACCAGTTCTGCTTGATCTCGGGAAAGCAGTACCAGTTTCGCAACATTCCCTCGCTCACGGGCCCCGCCGCCGCTCGGTCTCGCAGAAACACCAGATAGTCGATGATCTGCTGGTGGAGGGCCTGGTATTCATCCCTCTCGCTCTGAAACAGCAGAAACGGGTCGATGAAAAGGGGCAGGTCGTTGATCAACGAGATATCGAAAGCGCCGTAAGCCTCAAGAGTCTCCTGATCGACGCCAAACGTGTCGGTAAAGAACGTGCCCACGAATCCACCTAGGCTGTTCGGTCCGCCGACACCGCCGGCCGACTCGCAAGTGCTGTGTGGATAGCGTTACTCAAATCGAGCAACACGGCCACCACGTAACCAAGGCGTCCGCACGATTGCCCTCGGTCTTCTCGTTGGGACTGGCCCTAGCGTCCGGCTTTCCGTGGTCGGGCCTTACCCTGCCTCTGCCGTCCGCGAGAGCGGCGGATAGACTGTCTCAGGGAATCCATGTGAGGCGTAGTCGGTGTGCGGGCCGCGATATCCGATCAGATGAAACACGATCTGGTAGAGGAGCGTCGTCACGCTATGCAGCTCGTCAACGACCTTCTGAAAGTCGAGCGATGCAATGTCGAAATCGCGTCCTATCGGATGGACGCTCCGATTGCGGAGGCTCCTCCAAGCATCGATGAGGGCAGGATTGGCTCCGCCGTTGTCAGCCAGCCACTTCATCCGATCGATCGCCCGCACCGAGGTCAGCCCTCTCACGAGCCCCCGAATTCGATCAACAAACACGTCGAACTGGCTATGGCCTGCGATCTGCCCAACGATGAATTTCTGGAGTTGCTCTAGCTGCTGCCTTTCCGTGTCTCGTCCGTCGGCTCGTTCGACATCAACAAGACTAGCTAAGCCTTCGACCGCTACCCCGAGTCCTGTGGCCCAGACGTCCAAGGAGCTCGCGCTGGCCTGTTGAGCCATATGCAGATAGCCCGTGCACGGATGCCAACCTGTTTCCTTGGCTTCGCGAGCGACAAAGGCGAGATACGCGCCAAGAAGGTCCCAGGAGTGCTCGTGGAAAGCGGCAGTCCCGCGAGAGATTGGTGGACCCAATCGGACCTCGGACGAGTTCGCCGGCTTCGATCTTAAGGCTACGCAGCCCGGATGAATTAGAGCGCGCACGGCGACGGGCTGTGCCAGAAGGAACCGCAGGGCTTCCTCTACGCGAACGTCGAAATAGTCCGGGAGCACAGTCTCGGAATTCACTCCGACGATGAAGCTATCATCGCTCTTCTCGACATGGAATTGGTAGCCGGCGGCTGTAAACGTCGCTTGGCTGGTCGGCACGGGAAGATCGGCCTTCTCGAAGAAGTGCAACACGAATTTCGATGGGTGAGGTGACAGGTCGCCAACGACTATCGTTGAGAGGCTACCGTGGACCACGGGATGGCTGTGATTTGTGCTCCAGTCGCACGCAGGTAGAACCTGGTCACACTTCCACACCGCACCGTCAGCCGCTATGCCACTGAGAGTGTAGTAAGATTCGTTTGAATAGAGCTCTCCCGCCTTCGTCGCATTCAGGTGATTGAAACTGGAGGCGAAGTCTGTGTTGTTTGTTTCGTTGGGATATAGGCGAAAGGTAAGAACGTCAGCACTGGTTTGTGCGATGTAGCCGTTGCCACGATACAGGATTTTATTGTCACTAATTTTGTTTTGTACCAAAGACATTTCGTGAAGATCGATGTGAAGCGTCCGTTTCTTGAATTCAGTGATGATCTGACCTGATTGCACGGCGGGTCCATCCAGCAATTTATTGTGAACAATGTAGGTCAATTTAAAGCTAGCATAGTTTCAGCCAGCGCCGGCTGCGCTGTCGTGGCGCGCCCGCCTTCGGCGGTCGGGCTCTACTCGGCCTTCGGCCTCACCGGGCCGCCGCCAGATCCGCTCCCGCGGATGCGCGGCGTCCCGGCCATCCGGTGACGATCCCTCGCGCAAGGGCGATGCGGCGCTCCTCGCCGGAGGCAGTCGGTCCCGCTCGGCAGACCTCGCTCCTGCGGCTGCCTTTGATTCCGGTCTCGTCACCCCAGACGATCCCGCGTCCCGCCGTGCCGGCGGCCGCGATGCTGACGCTCCTGCGACTGCGCTTCTCCTGAATTGAAGGATGGGGCCTGCGGCCCCCCGGCCGTCAAGGCCAAGCCCTTCGGGCGGAAAGCGCGGGCCGTGTAGTCGGCCTCCGGCCTCCGGCCCGCCCCACCCCCACGCTTTCCGGCCTATGACGGCCAACCCCCGCTCATTGCCGCTCCGGCTAGTCGGGTTGCATGGCGCAACCCGCTTTCAGACTGGAGAAAGAGCAATGAGAACAGATGTTTATGAGCGCATCACCGCGCAGATCGTGGCCGACCTGGAACAGGGCGTCCGGCCCTGGCACAAGCCCTGGAATGCCGAGCACGCGGCCGGGCGCATCACACGGCCGCTGCGATCCAACGGCATCCCCTATCGCGGCATCAACGTCTTGATGCTGTGGGCGGCCGCGGTCGGTGCCGGCCACGCCGCACCTATCTGGATCACCTTCAAGCAAGCCCAGGAACTCGGCGGACATGTGCGCAAGGGCGAGCGCGGCAGCACGGTCGTCTACGCCTCGACCTTCTCCCGCACCGAGACCGACCCGGACACCGGCGCTGAGGAGGAGCGCGATATCCCCTTCCTCAAGGGCTACACAGTGTTCAACGTCGAGCAGGTCGACGGACTGCCGAAGCACTTCTACGGCAAACCCGCGTCGCGGCTCGATCCGGTGCAGCGCATTGCGACGGCAGAAGCCTTCTTCGCCGCGACCGGCGCAATCATCCGGCATGGCGGCAACATGGCCGCTTACCGCGCTGTGGACGACGTCATCCTCATGCCGCCCTTCGAGGCTTTCCGCGACGCGGAATCCTACTGTGCGACGCTCGCCCATGAGGCGACGCACTGGACGAAGCACCCGGACCGCCTTGGCCGCGACCTCGGCCGCAAGCGTTGGGGCGATGAAGGCTATGCCATGGAAGAACTGGTCGCGGAGCTTGGCGCAGCGTTCGTCTGCGCCGACCTCGACCTGATGCCGGCAACGCGCGAGGAGCACGCTTCTTATATCGCGTCCTGGCTCAAGGTTCTGAAAGGCGACAGCCGAGCGATCTTCACGGCCGCCGCGCACGCGCAGCGGGCGGCTGACTTCTTGAATGGGTTACAGCCCCATGAAACGGAGGCCGCGGCGTGAGCCGCGGCTTCTTCTACGGCAGGACCCACACGCGAACCTCGCCGCGGGCACCGGCGCCGCCGTTGGCCGTGCCGGAAGTCGTGCGATAGCCACCCCCACCGCCGCCGCCAGGCGCGCTACCGGCGGTGCCGGCACCGGTCGCGGCATTGCTTTTACCGGCACCGCCCGCACCGCCCAAGACCGATGTGCCGCCCGCCTTGTTGCTGCTGCTGCCGCCGGCGCCGCCGCCCCCGCCGCCGCAGTAGCTCGAACCGCCCACGCCGCCAGCGCTGCTGTATGCACCTCCGCCGGCGCCGCCGCCCCAGTGAGAAAGGCCGCCATCCAGATATTCGGCGTCATTGCCTGAGACGAGCCCCGATCGCCCGCCGCCCGCAGCGGCATCCTTCTGATGGATGACAAGATCGACATATTCGCAGGTGTCTTCATCCTCGCACTGGTAGATGGCGTCAGGGACGATGAAGCTGAGCGTCTCGTTTGGTTTTCCTGGCGTTTTCAAAGCACCCGCGCCAAGCGTTCCTCCGCCGCCACCACCGAAAGTGCCCCCGAAGCCATTCGAGGTGCCGCCTGTACCGCCACCGCCGCCATAGGCCGTGAGATGCGATCCGAATGTGGTGTTGCCGCCGTTGGCACCGTTGCCGGTGCCGCCGGCGGTCTGTCCGGCAACCGTCACCGCGACGCTGCTGCCGAGGTCGCCGGCGCGGAAGTGGCCGAGAACGCACGCCCCACCGCCGCCACCGGCGCCGCCGTGATTGTTGACAGAGCTTCGCCCGCCGCCGGCCCCGCCGGCGCCCCAGGCCATCACCATCACGACTTCGTTGCCGGTCAGGCCGGCAGGTTTGTTCCATGTCCCGGTCGCCGTGAACGCCTGATAGTTGGTGCTGCCCCCGCCTGCCGGCGTCGCCCACGTGCCGTCGCCGCGCAGATAGTTGCCCGACCCCGGCGTGCCGGAGCCGAGGATTGCGCGTAGCTGCGCCATGGTCATATCGACCGGCGCAGCGGCAGAGCCGGTGTTGTTCCCCTTCACCGTGTTCGCTGCCATGTTGGCGAGCTTGGCGTTCGTGACGGCGCTGTTGTTGATCTTGGCGGTGACGACGGCGTTGCTATCGATGCTCCAGGTCGCGCCCGAGCCGGACACCGTGATGTCGCCCTTGTCGCCGTCGGTCAGTCCGGCGCCGGCCGCCAGTGACACCCATGCGCCGTTCGCGCGAAGCTTCAGTTGGTGCAGGGAAGAGTCATAGGCGACCAGGCCGTTGGCAGGTGATGCAATTGCGTTCACCTGGGCAGTCGTCATCCGCGGCGGCAGAAAACCGAGCGTCGTGGAGGTGAGGTCCATGATCGCGGAAGCATTGGGGTTGGTGGTACCCAGACCCATCTGATTGTCGGAGGTCAGGCGCATCACCTCGGACGCCGCGGCGCCGTTCACCATGGTCAGGAAGCGGATGTCGAAATCCTCCGATGCGGCCGTCACATCGGTGGTCACCGCCTGGATGGCCGCGCCGACCTCGTTATTGCCGTCCGCCGTCTCGACCGTGAACTGAAGGCTGGCGCCGATACCCGCTGCCGGCGACGTGCCGGATGACGTGCGCGTCAGATTGAGAATGTTGAGCACGTTGTTCGTCCCGGCGTTCTCGCCGATGACAGACAACGTTGTTCCGTTGAGAAGCATCTTCTCGGTGCCGGTGGTGGCCGAAGTGCCACCGGCACGCCATCGAAAATTGGCCGGCGACCATTGCGTGACCGTGCTTGATTCGATGCCGACGCCGTAGGTGTTGCCGTTGAGGTTTATCTTGTCTCCGGCACCGCCGGCGAAGGACAGCAGGTTGCTGCCCATGGCGAGCGTCGTTGTGGCCGTGTGGTTGCCAAGATTGTCCCCGGCTGGCGCAGCCCAGGTGCCATCGCCGCGCAGGAAAGTCGTGGAATTGGCCGTACCCGAGCCGAGGATGGCGCGGAGCTGCGCCATGGTGAGATCGATCGGTGCAGCGGGCGAGCCGGTGTTGTTTCCTTTCACGGTGTTGGCGGCCATGTTGGCCAGCTTCGCATTGGTTACCGTGCCGTCGCCGACACTCAGGCCGAGCGTGGTCCAATTGTTGCCGTCGGCGCAATAGACGGCGCTGCCGCCGGTGAGGGCGAAGACCTGCCAGGCGTGCGGGGAGCCGGTGCAGGCGGCGAAGGCGGGCAGCGGAAGCGACAGAAGGGCGACGGCGGCGACGGCCGCCGGGAGCCTCACAGCGCCTCCGTGTTCGTCGGATCACTGTCGGACTGCTTGCGTGCCGAAGGCTCGTTGACGCGAAGCTCGATCACGCCGCCGACCGGCACGGCATCGAGCTTGAGGCGGAAGCCCCTGCCGTCCTTGTGCGGCCAGGCGACGCCGCATTCGGTCCAGAAGCTGCGTTCGGCGCCGTCCTTGACAAAATACGCTATGTGGGAAGGTTTGTTCGATACTCCGCTTTCATCTGCTGCCAAATAGCCTCACTGGTCGATGGTTGTACGGATATCTCTTAGAACATCCGTTCCGATCTTGTGAAGGGCCTAAGTTTTCGGTCGATCTACCCAAATCTACATTTGCCGGTTTGCGCGTTGCGGTGGACGCTGGCGGAAGGTCTGCGGACCTTGCGCCGCCCGCCCAGGACGCCGCCCGGGAGCGCCAGCCATGCGCTCGTCGCCCTGCCTTCGCCGCAACAGTCCGCGCCGCGGCGGGGTGCGGCCGGTCCCCTCGATTCACTGCGACGACGATGCGGACGGCGGTCCTTCGCTCGTCATAGTCTCCCCTCGTCCTCGTGAGTGCCGGGCAACCCGGGCCTGGCCTTGATGGATGGGGTCCTGACCGCGCCCGGCCGTGTGTTCAACGCGGCTCGCTTCCGCGCTTCGCTTGTGCAGCTCCGCCCCTCCGGCCCGCTTCGCAGGGCGTTTGATCCCCCGTCCTGTGGTCGCGGTCCCTTCGGCCCCCATCAGGCCAGGCAATGGTGCCCGGCTGACAACGAAGGAGAAGACCAATGACCAAGGAAAACGAACACAACCGCCCGACCCACATCGTCTGGCAGGTAAACGGTGAAGGCGACAAGGCCCGCTGGACCCGCCTCGGCGCCGGATGGGCAAACAGCGACGGCAAGGGCATCAGCCTGCGTATGGACGCAATCGCCCTCACCGGCCGCACCGTCATCCGTGAGGTCGACGTGGAAGGAGGTCAGCAATGACCTCCCTTTCCCACCTCCACCGCGCCGCGCGCATCCGCGGCCTCAACGACCGCTTCCGGGCCGACCCGGACCCGGTCGCGGCCAGCGAGACCTTCATCCTGACATTCGGGAGGATATCGCTACCGTACTTCATCGAGCAGGTGCGCAACTATGAAGGCTTCACGCCCGGCGACGACTACGCCGAGCACGAGACCGGAGCCTTCGACGTGGCGGACCATCAGGTCTACTGGTTCATCGACTATCTGACGCCCGACCTGCGGCGTCCGTCGACGGACCCGGCCGACCCGGCGAAGACCCGCCGGGTGCTGCGGTTCGCCCTGGCCGAAGAGCTGAACGAGGCCGCTTAAGTGAAGGCCGGACGCCGACGCGGCGTCCGGCCATTTTCGGCTCAGTCGATCAGCACCGTTACCTCGACCCCTGCGGCGGGGGCGTCCGCTCCAGCGGCGACGGCCTCGCGGATCGCGGCCAGCGCGCGAGTGAGTTGCACGGCGATCTTGCGCGACGTGTCGGAGTGAAGACGGCCGCCGGTCAGGTAGAGTTTGTCGCCGCCGCGCGAGAACATCACCACGCGGGACCAATGGTCCCGATCGGCTTCCGCCTCGATCGAGACGAGGTTGGCGTGGTCGCCCGGTATAGTCCTCTTCCAGCCCCACGGTCGCAGCCGCCAGGGCATGGTGATGCGGCCGTCCTCATGGAACAGCAGCAGCCGGTCGCGCCGCGCCCGCCAGGCGTCGAAGAACAGAAGGCCGGCCATCGTCAGGAACAGGACGGACGGCCAGGCGGCGTCCGGGCGCAAGTTGAACGCAAGCCAGGTGGCGAGTGCGACGATGACGATGATCACGCCCGCCAGGGCCTGGCAGAAGGTGGATAGCGGGTGCAACTCCTCCCAGTGGACACCGGCGGCGATGAGGCGGCCCGAAGCGTCCGTCTGGCGGACCTTGTCGAGATAGCGGCCTTGCCTAGTCATCGCGGCGGCTCCGCATGAGATAGATCGGGGGGCGGCCGGGAACCAGAATGAGCTGGCGGCCCGTCTCGCGGGCGAAGTGCAGCGTCACCTCGTCCGGCGTGAGCAGCGGCACGGAGCGGATGTGCTCTCGCTCGCCGAGATCGCCGTGCTGCATGGCTTGGCCGGAGGTGGGCCCCTGCTGGCGCTCGACCACGGTGGTTGTGCCCATCCGCTTCGACAAATAGTCGGCGGTGGTGTGGTCGGCGTTGGCGAAGGCCTGGATGACGCCGGCATTGCCGAGGAATGTCTCCCAGGACTTCGGATAGAGGTTGCGGAGTTGGCTCAGGTCCTGAAGGACGGTCCACAGCTTCACACCGAAGCCGGCGATGAAGCCGGCCGCCGTCTCGATCGAGCGCATGAAGCCGAGCGCGGCGAACTCCTCCAGCACGAACCACACCGGCAGCGCGTCCCGCGCCGACGCGGTGCGCTCCATGGCGATCAGCGCCTGCTGCACCTCAAGGCGCAGCCAGCGGAAGTGCGTGCCCATCCGCATTCCCGGCAGCACGAGATAGATCGTGGTCGGCCGGGCCTTGAGGTCGGACAGCCGGAAGTCCGAGCGGTCGGTGACGTGGACGATGTCGTCGAGCGGAGCGGTCTGCTCCTGCACGGTGGAGAGGATGCCCTGAAGCTCACGCTCGCTCGCGGCCGCCTTGCCGAGAAAGGCGCGGCCGATGTTCCGCACCACGCCGTCATATGCCTCGGAGTCCGCCATCGCGCCGAACACCTCGTCCAGCTCCGCCGGAGTGCCGTTCACCAGCCGGCGGATGTCGCGCAGCGTGGGCGTCGTCGCCGATGTGCTGCGCAGGTGTAGCGCCAGGCCGCGGATCAGGTTGCGGCCGGCATCGGTCCAGTGCGGGTCGCGCTCGTTCGGCACCAGCAGTGCGTCAGCGAACTGGGCGGCATTGGCCGCCACCGGATCGGTGCTGTCGCCGCCGAGTTCGTCGAACGGATTGTGGGCGGCGGACGGCCTGCCCGACGCGCCGAACGCGTCGAGGACGAACACGTCCTGCCCCATCGCGCGGCGCGCGGCAGCGGTCGCGCGCGCCAGTTCGCCCTTCGGATCGATCACGAGGGCCGAGCCCGGATAGCGCAGGAGGTTGGGAATCAGCACGGTCGAGGATTTGCCCGCCCGGCTGCCGGCCTTGGTGACGATGTGCCGGTCGTCGCCCTTGCCTTGCGTGCCGTCGCGGTCGGGGTCTCCGATCGGCCGGCCGTTCTCATCCTCACCGAGCAGCACCTTGCCGGGCCGCCAGTCCCATCGTTTGCTCAGCGTCTGCGGGTGGCCCCAGACTGCGTCGGGCGGTGTCTCGTGCCGGCCGGGCGTGCCCGAGCCGCGTGGTGGAAACGAATCTGACAAGGCAACCTCCGCGATTCGCGTTGCAGGAGGTTCCTACATATTTACGCACCTTCCATAAGTAACCGTTCTGCCACGCGCTACGATGTTCAGTATCGTTCTCGAATGCGCACGCATGTTGATTTGGAGTCTGTGAAAAGAATCTTCTGGATAGAGGATTGATGCTGACTCACGCCGGGGGATACATGAGAGCACGCTTGCGACATGAGAGCAGAACGCCTCGCAAGATGGACAAATTCGCCTGCGGCGAATGTTGTCGGAGGGCCCAGAACGTGATCCCGCGCGTCGCTCAGTCAGGCATCTCGATCGGCGAGGCGGGCGCCTACTACCTCATGGACAAGGCCGACCACGACGCCTGGATCAAACAGGTGGAGGCCGACTACGAGACGGAGGCGTTCAGCCGGTTCGGGGACTATGCCCTGCACGACAAGGGCGACCGGCGCACCGCCTACCGGGTCGGCTTCACCGAGATCATGAACATGGAGGCCGAGACGCCGGAGCAGGCGATCGGCCAGATGAATGCCAGCTTCGAGCGCTACCGCGAGAAGGAAGCGCACAAGCGCGGCCGGAAGCTCAGGAAACCGCTCTTCGCCTATTCGCTGTCATGGGCGCCGGACGAGAATCCGTCGCGCGAGGAAATGCTCGACGCGGCGCAGTCGAGCCTCAAGGCGCTGCGGCTGGAGGGCTTGCAGACCCTAGTCGTCCAGCACCTCGACGAGCCGCAGCCGCACATCCATGTCCTGGTCAACCGCATCGAGCGGGACGGCTCGCGGCCGCGGCGCGTGTCCTTCGACAAGATCGTGCTGTCGCAATGGGCGGAGCAGTACGAGCGCGACCACGGCGGCATCCGCTGCGAGCAGCGCGTGCGCAACAACGAGCTTCGGCGCGGCGGGAAGCCGGTCAAGGATTTGGTGTCGCTGAATCGCCGGCAATACGAGGCGCAGGAGCGCGCCGAGAAGGCCCGGCAGGATCGTCTCCGTGCGGACCAGGACCGCTATCGCGGCCTGGTGCATCAGAAGCAGCGCGGCGACATGGCGGAACGGCATCGCGCCGAGCTGGCCGCCCTGAAGGCGCAAGCAGCAACCAACGCCGAACGCCGGCGCGCCGAGGCGAACGCCAAGCTGAGGCCGACCTGGGACCGTCTGGAAATCCGGCAGGCTGACGTTCAGCAGGAGCTGGGGGTGCGGTGCCCGCGGGGACCGCTGCACCGCGCCGTGTTCATCCGGCAGCACCGCGACCTGCTCTCCTCCGCCGGCCCGCTGCGCAAGCGCGACATGCTGATGATGGCGCTGTCGGGCAAGGCGCTGACGCAGCGCGTCCAGAAGGCGCAGGAGAAGGAACGGGTCCAGCTCAAGGACGAGAACCGGAAGTCGGTCGAGGCCGCGATCGGCGCGGTGCGGCAGGAGCACCAGATCGACCTGCATAGCCTTCAGCAGCGCCAGCAGCTCGAAGCCGACCTCCTCGATCACACCCTGCGGTCGGAGAACGAGAACGTCATGCGGTCGCGCGCGGCGGAGGACCTCGCGCAGGCGCCCGCCGCGATCGTCCTCCAGCCGCCGGCCGCCCCGTCCATCGGTCCCGGCGGCGACATCGCCATCGCCGATGCCGGCGGCTTCTTCGCGGACACGCCCAAGGCCAGGGATCAGTTCGCCAAGGCCGCCGATCCCGCCCGCGCGCCCGAGAAGGAGTCCGACCGCATCCGCCGCGAAATGCGCGAATGGCGGAAGAAGCACCCTGGTCGGGACTTCGGACTGGAGCTGTGAGCGGCGCCGGTTCTCACAATTGCGTAATCGCGCGCAGCGCAGCGCATGGAAACGCCGCGTTGAGGAGAGCCTAGGGCGAGCCTAAGACCATCGCCTCTTCTCACTAAGTCATTGAAAAGAATGGTGCCCAGGGGCGGAATCGAACCACCGACACGCGGATTTTCAGTCCGCTGCTCTACCAACTGAGCTACCTGGGCGCGCCCGGTCCGGGCCGTGCGGCCCAGCGAAGCCCGCGGTTTATAGGGGAGGCCCAAAAAGCTGTCCACCCTGCCGATCGGCGCGGTACCGGCCGTTTCGGGAGCGGCCGCGGATCGGGAAGGGGAAAGCCGGCGATGCGGGGTTGACCCGCACCACCGGCTTGTCAATGCCGGCACCTCTTGGGGGACGAGGGGGGATAGCGGTGCCGGCTGGTCAGCGGGTCAAGCCCGCCATCCGAAGCTATCAATGCGCGACCCCGCGGCGGAGTTCCTGCGGACGCCCGACTTTTTTCTGCGGCAGGCAAGCCCTTGCCGGGATTGCGGAATTCTTCCCTTCCCTTCGTCATTCCGGCGAAGGCCGCAATCCAGAAGCCGCGCGCGCCGGGTCTGCCGCCCTGGAGCCCGGCCTTTCGCCGGGGTGATGAGGGTGAGGTCTTTGGCGGTCCGTGGCCGTTGGCTTCACAGCGTGGCCACGCTACCGCTTCCGCCGACTGGCGGACGCCGCTAGCGCGGGCCGCCCGCCACGATGCCGATCGTGGCGCCGTCGAGGCCGAAGGTGTCGGTCTCGTCGAGCTTGAGCTTGCCGGACAGCGTCGCGCGGGCCCGGTTGACGCGGCTCTTGATGGTCCCCACCGCGCAACCACAGATTTCCGCGGCTTCCTCGTAGGAAAAGCCGGAGCCGCCGGTGAGGATCAGCGCCTCGCGCTGTTCGGCGGGAAGCTCGGCCAGCGCCTTGCCGAAATCGACGAGGTCCATGTGGCCGCCTTGCGAGGGCGGGGTGGCGAGCTGCTGGGCATAGGCGTCGTCGGCGTCCTCGACCTCGCGCCGGCGCTTGCGGAGCTGGGTGTAGAACTCGTTGCGCAGAATGGTGAAAAGCCAGGCGGTGAGGTTGGTGCCGGGCCGGAAGGAATGCTGGTTGGCCCAGGCCCGGGTCAGGGTCTCCTGGACGAGGTCGTCGGCCCAGCCGCGCGTTCCGCCGAGCGATACGGCGAAGGCGCGCAGGCTCGGAATGGCGGCCAGCATCTGGTCGCGGATGGCGCCGGTCATGGCTTGCCGTCAGGCCCGCCGTCCAATTTTGCGACCAGGGCGAGCAGATGATCGGGAACCGGTTCGGTCAGTACGCCGTCATACATCTCGCGCAGCCGACGTCCGATGGCGGCTGCCGATTCCTGGCCGGGGGGCCGGCCGGGGCTCCCCTCGCGCGGTTGGCGTTGACGCTTCGGATCGGTGGGCTTCATATTTATGCCGTCATGGTGCGCTAGCGACACGATCTGCCCCGGCGTGCCAGCGCAGGCGGGGAACAAGCCCCTATACCCCCTCGCCCTGCTTCGCATCGGGGATGCAAGCAAAGGGGCGTTTTTCACATGTCTGTCAAGCAGGAGGCCTGAATGACCCTCGCGCAGGAACTGGCGGCGATGATCCCGCATCTCAGACGCTTCGCCCGCGCGCTGACCGGTAGCCAGGCCAGCGGCGACGCCTATGTCGCCGCGGTGCTGGAAGCCATTGCAGCCGACCCCAAGAGCCTCCCGGCCGGCGCGAGCCGGACCGTGGCGCTCTACACGATGTTCTACCGGATCTGGAACACGGTCCCGCTGAACGGCAAGCCCGACCCCGCCCCGGCGGCGTGGGAGGCGAATGCCGACCAGCGCCTTGCCGCCATCCTCCCCGCCGAGCGCGTGGCGTTCCTGCTGCGGGTGCTGGAGGGCTTCCCGGTCGCCGACATCGCCGAGATCATGGGCATCGACGAGACCGAGGCGAACCGCCTGATCGACCAGGCGAATGCCGACATCGCCGGCCAGATCGCCACCCGCGTCCTCATCATCGAGGACGAGCCGCTGACCGCGCTCGACATCGAGACCCTGGTGACCGGCCTCGGCCATGAGGTGATCGCGACCGCGCGCACCCATAAGGAGGCGATCGAGGCGATCCGCCGCGAACGCCCGGGCCTCGTGCTGGCCGACATCCACCTTGCCGACGGCAGCTCGGGCATCGATGCGGTGAACGACATTCTCGAGCAGTCGTCGCCGCCGGTGATCTTCATCACCGCCTATCCGGAGCGGCTTCTCACGGGCGAGCGGCCGGAGCCGACCTTCCTCATCTCCAAGCCCTACGATCCCGCCGCGGTGCGGGCGATGATCAGCCAGGTGCTGTTCTTCGAGACCGCGGCGACCAGCAAGAAGGTCGCGTAGGTCAGGCCTCGTCGGCGATCGGGTTGCGCAGCAGCCCGATCCCTTCGATCTCCACCTCGACCACGTCGCCGCCCTTCATGTAGAGCGGCGGCTTGCGGGCCTGGCCGACGCCGCTCGGCGTGCCGGTGGCGATGACGTCGCCGGCCGACAGCGGGGTGAAGGTCGAGACATAGGCGATCAGCGCCGGCACGTCGAAGATCATGTCGGATGTCTGCCCGTCCTGCACTACCGTGCCGTTCAGCCGGGTGACGACCGTGAGCGTCGACGGGTCGGGCGCCTCGTCGGCCGTCACCAGGAACGGCCCCATCGCGCCGGAGCGGTAGAAGTTCTTCCCCGCGGTGAACTGCGTGGTGTGGCCCTGCCAGTCGCGGACCGAGCCGTCGTTGAAGCAGGTGTAGCCGGCCACATAGGACAACGCGTCCCCGGCCTTCACGTGGCGGGCGTCGCGCCCGATCACCACCGCCAGCTCGCCCTCATAGTCGTACCGGGTCGAGACCTTCGGCCGGATCATCGGCTCGCCATGGCCGGTCTGGGCGTCGGCGAAACGCACGAAGACGGTGGGATGCGGCGGCAGCGCCTTGGCCACTTCGGCGGCATGCTCCCGGTAGTTGAGCCCGATGCACAGCACCTTGTCGGGATGGACGATCGGCGGAAGGAATCGCAGCGCGTCTGGCTGAAGGTCCGGCGTCTCGTGTTCGATCCCGCGGAGCCAGTCGAGGCCGCCGATCATGGCGAGCGCCGATTTGAGGTCGGGGATCTCGGGGAGCCGCCGCGGCACGTCGATCACGCCCTCGCCGGTGACGATGCCGAAGGACGGCCGTCCGGCGACCAGGTAACTCGCGAGCTTCACGGGCTTCTCCACCGCTTCGGTTGAGCGGCGATAGCCGCCGGCCAGCGGCAAAGCAAGCGGGCCGGATGACACGCTGAAGCACGTCCGGCGCATGCTGCCCGCGCTCGCCGCAGGGGCTTTCAACGCGCGAGCGCAGTCGTCCTGATGCGATGAACGCCGATTTAGCCTAAAGTGAACGGAACAGAGGCTAGCCGAGGACTCCTCTATGCGTCTGAAACCTTTCACAGTGCTGCTTGCGGCGATCCTCGCCGGCACCGCACCCGCATCCGTCGCGATCGCGCAGCAGGGCTCGCCCTACGCGGCGCTCAACCTGCCCGAGGGACAGCTCGACGGTGCGCAGGTGCGCGCCTTCCTGCTCGCCGCGCCGATCCGCGGTGCGGACTACATCTATACTTACTTCGCCAACGGCACGTGGTCGGGAGCGGCGGTTCGCAATGCGATTTCGCCGCAGACGCTCACCGGCACATGGTCGGTATCGCCGGACGGCGTCGTCACACGGATCGGCGAGACGGTGCGCACCTTCACCATCGAGCGCAACGGCAACCGCTACTTCCGGATCGAACGGCCAGCGCACGCGGCTGGAGCCGGCAGTCTAGGCTTTGCGCTCCCGCGCGAGCTGCACCGGCGCCTCCCCTTGCGGGGACCGTTGCGTTACGGCTCACGGTTGCGACGGACGGGCATGCGGCGAGGTCAGGCTGCCGAGGAGCCCCTTGGTAGGGTTCGTTTTGAGCTGGTTGGGCGGGTCCGGGGGCGATGGTGGACGGAGTGCGGGCGTGATCAGCCCGGGCTGAGCACTGTCCAGCGCCGCAGGTTGAAGGCCATCGCCGCCAGCGTCACCTGGGCCGTCGCCTTGGCAAGGCCGATGTAGCGGATCGCGACCAGGCCCATGCGCCGCTTCCATGTGGCGAAGGTCGTCTCGACGGCTGCCCGCCGCCGGGCGATCAGGCGGTTGTAGCGCTTCAGCCGCGGTGGCAGTTCGGGATGGTAGCGGTTCGGCCGCCGTGCCAGACGCGGCTTGATCCCCCGCGCCTTCAGCGCCGCTTGACGTGCCCTAGTGTGGTAGGCCGCATCGCCCCACACCACCGCCTCGTCTCCGCGGATCAGGCCATCGGCCATCACCGTGTCGTTGACGTTGGCAGGGGTCGTGGCAACCGACCGGATCAGGCCGCTGCCCTCGTCCACACCGACATGGGCCTTGTAGCCATAGGTCACTCCGCGTTTGCCCTTGCGGGCGGTCAGCCGCGCATCCGGGTCCCGCGGCGCTTCGTCCTCGCCCGGCTGTCGCGCCACCGTCTCGATCAGCGTCGCGTCCAGCATCGTCCCCCGCTTCAGCACCAGACCGGCCTGCTCCAGCTGCCGGTCCAACTCGCCGAACAGCTTCTCCAGCAAGCCTTCACCGATCAGCGCCAGCCGGAACCGGCACAGCGTCGTGTGGTCCGGGATCGCGTCGGTCAGGCTCAGCCCGGCAAAGCGACGGAACGACAGCCGGTCCCCCAGCGCCTCCTCCAGCTCCGCATCCGACAGCCCGTAAAGCGACTGCAGCAACAGCGCACGGAACATCACCAGCGGCGGATAGCCCGCCCGACCCGGACCCTCGTCGCGAAGCCGCCGCAGCACCTTCTCAAACCGGTACCACTTCACCACCTCCGCTAGCCGGTCCAGCCGGCTCGCCGGACCCAATCCCTGAGGTAGCAGTGCTTCAACGAAGCTGAACTGACCCGTCTTCCTCACCGCCATCGCGACTCATCCCCCGCCGATCCAAAAGAAGCAGGGAGCAATCACAGACAGCGAATTACGCAACGGTCCCCCTTGCGGGGAGGTCGAACCGGCGCAGCCGGTTCGGGAGGGGGTGCTGCGCTTGCGTTCAGCCTCGGACTCAGCACCCCTCCCCGAAAACCGCTTCGCGGTTTCGACCCTCCCGCAAGGGGAGGGTTGAAGTGAGCGGTGCGTGAGATCCCGTCGACGCTAGCTCTTCCGCTTCGTCGGGGGCTTACGCACGCGGCGGCGGGTGGGTGCCTTGGCGGCCTCCTCGGCTCCTTTCGGGTCGGGATCAGGCGCGGCTTGGCCGGGAAGGGGTAGGGCCGAATTGTCGAGCTGCTCGCGCTCGTTGAGGAGCTCGGCGACGTAGAACTCCCGCACCAGGATGTAGAGCGCGATGGTCAGCGGCGCGGCGACGATGATGCCGGGGACGCCGAACAGGAGGCCGAAGGCGACGAAGGCGAAGAGGAGGAGCACCGGCGGCACCGCCGCGATGCGCTTTTGCATCAGCGGCGTGATGAGGTTGCCTTCCAGCTGCTGGACGAAGACATAGAGGAGCACCGTCCAGACCAGCGTCGGCGTGTCGATGCTGGCCGCGATCAGCACCGCCGGCGCCGCGCCGGCGAACGGTCCGATGATCGGCACGAATTCGGTGAGCCCGGCGATCAGGCCGAGCGCCAGCGGCGACGGCAGGCCGATGATGGTGGCGCCGATGCCGACCAGCGTGCCGACGATCAGCATCGTCAGGAGCTGGGCCTGCAGCCAGAGGCGAAGGCCGCGGCCGGTCTTGTCGAGGGCGGCGCGGACGATGTCGTGCCAGGTCTTGGGAAAGAGGAGGACGAGGCCGGCCTTGTAGGTCGCGGGGTCGGCGGCGATGAAGGCGCCGGCGATGACGACGAGGAAGAAGCTGGTGACGATGGTGACCGCCGCCTGCGCGACGGTGACCATCACCGACCAGACCCGGTCGACGATGCCGCCGAAGTCTGCGCCGACCTCCTCGGCCGAGGAAGGCAGCTGGATGCCGAGAATGTCCTCCAGCTCTCCGATCGAGGCCTGCAGCCGCACGAAGAGGCTGGACATCTGCTCCTCGAAGGCCGGCCACGACAGGCCGATCGTGCCCCCGAGGATGAGGACCGTCAGCGCCCCGGCGATCGCGAGGGAGGTCTTGTGGCCGAGGCCGGTAACCCGGCGGATGAGGCGCGTCTCCGCCAGAAGCACGATCGCGACCAGCACCGACGCGAAGGCGAGGAGCGCGACGTCGCGCAGCGCCCAGATCAGGAGCGCCAGCGCGATCACGATGATCGTCAGGATCAGCCGTCGCAGATACGGCAGCAGGTCGGCCTTGATCGATTCCCAGGATTGCGGCCTTGGTGCCATGATGCGCTCGCGGTTGGGTGGGATTAATCCTGCCGCGCGCCCACACTAGCACTTTCGCGGCGGTCCGCCGCCGGGCGCCCGGGGGGAATGCCGGCGGCCGGGGCGCGGTTCCCGGCCACTTTCCCTTTTCGCGGACAGGCTGTTAGACGGCTCCCCATGGCCGAGCCGCCGCTCCTCACGCTCCAGGACATCCGCCTCACCTTCGGCGGAACGCCGCTGCTCGAAGGTGCCGACCTTCTGGTCGGGCAGCGCGACCGCATCTGCCTGATCGGGCGGAACGGATCGGGCAAATCCACGCTCCTCAGGATCGCGGCCGGCGCGGTGGCGGCCGATGGCGGCGCGCGCTTCCTGCAGCCGTCGGCGACGCTGCGCTACCTGCCGCAGGAGCCCGACCCGGCGGGGTTTCCGACCGCACGCGCCTTCGCGCTTGCCGGCCTTGGCCCCGGCGACGACCCGCACCGGGCCGATGCGCTGCTGGCGTCGCTCGGCCTGACGGGCGAGGAGGATCCGGCGCGGCTTTCCGGCGGAGAACTCCGGCGCGCGGCGATCGTGCAGGCGCTTGCCGCGGAGCCCGACATCCTCCTCCTCGACGAGCCGACCAACCACCTCGACCTCCCGGCGATCGAGTGGCTGGAGGAGCGGCTTCGCGCCCATCGCGGCGCGCTCGTCTTCGTCAGCCACGACCGGCGTTTCCTCGAGGCGCTGTCCTCGGCGACGGTGTGGATCGACCGCGGCCGCACCCGGCGTCTCGACAAGGGCTTCGCCGCGTTCGAGGCGTGGCGCGACGCGGTCCTCGAGGAGGAGGAGCTCGCCGGCCACAAGCTCGACCGCAAGATCGCGCGCGAGGCCGACTGGCTGCGCTACGGCGTCAGCGCGCGGCGAAAGCGCAACATGCGCCGGCTGGGCGCGCTCCACACGCTGCGCGCCGAGCGCCGGCAGATGCTGTCGCGTGGGCCGGTCGGCGAGGCCGCGCTCTCCACTGAAGCCGGGCCGCGCTCGGGCAAGCTGGTCATCGAGGCGAGCGGCATCACCAAGAGCTATGGCGGGCGCGCGGTGGTCCGCGATGTGTCGATCCGCATCGCGCGTGGCGACCGGCTCGGCGTCATCGGGCCCAACGGCTCCGGCAAGACCACCCTGGTGAACCTCCTCACCGGGCGGCTCGCGCCCGACGCCGGCACGGTGCGGCTCGGCGCCAATGTCGAAATGGTGACGCTCGACCAGACCCGCGAAAGCCTCGACCCCGACGTTTCGCTAGCCGACACGCTCACCGAAGGCCGCGGGGATTCCGTGCAGGTCGGCAGCAGCCAGCGCCATGTGATCGGCTACATGCGCGACTTCCTCTTCGTGCCGGAGCAGGCGGGAACGCCGGTCGGGCGGCTCTCCGGCGGCGAGCGGGCGCGGCTGATGCTGGCGCGGGCGCTCGCCCGGCGGTCGAACCTCATGGTGCTCGACGAGCCGACCAACGATCTCGACCTCGAGACGCTCGACCTCCTGCAAGATTTCCTCGCCGACTATGACGGGACGCTGATCCTCATCAGCCATGACCGCGATT
>JAHCKF010000059.1 GCA_026125925.1 Pseudolabrys sp. | reverse complement strand
CCCGCTTCCTTCTCCTTCACCCTGCGCAAGACCGACGGCATGGCCCGTCGCGGCGAGATCGTGACGCCGCATGGGCCCATCTCGACGCCGGCCTTCATGCCGGTCGGCACCGCGGCAACGGTCAAGGGCCTGCATCCGGAAGACGTCGCCGACACCGGCGCGCAGATCCTGCTCGGCAACACCTATCACCTGATGCTGCGCCCCGGCGCCGAGCGCATCGCGGCGCTGGGCGGACTGCACCGCTTCATGAACTGGGACAAGCCGATCCTCACCGATAGCGGCGGCTTCCAGGTCATGTCGCTCGCCACCTTGCGCAAGCTGACGGAGCAGGGCGTCACGTTCCGCTCGCATATCGACGGCACCAAATACGAACTGACGCCGGAGCGCTCGATCGAGATCCAAGCGCTGCTCGGCACCGACATCACCATGCAGCTCGACGAGTGCCTCAAGCTGCCCGCCTCGCGCGAGGAGATCGAGCGCGCCATGCGGCTGTCGCTGCGCTGGGCCGAGCGCAGTAAGCGGGCCTTCGAGGCCCGGGCCCGTGAGGGCTACGCGCTATTCGGCATCGTGCAGGGTGGCGACGACATCAAGCTGCGCCAGGCGAGCGCCCGCGCGCTGACCGAGATCGGCTTCCACGGCTATGCCGTCGGCGGCCTCGCGGTCGGCGAGCCGCAGGACGTCATGCTCAAGGTGGTCGAGGAGACGACGCCGGCGCTGCCGGCCGATCGGCCGCGCTACCTGATGGGCGTCGGCACGCCGCATGACATCCTCGAGGCGGTGGCGCGCGGCATCGACATGTTCGACTGCGTCATGCCAACGCGGAACGGCCGCCACGGCATGGCCTTTACACGCTTCGGCCAGATCAACCTGTCGAACGCGCGGCACGCCGACGACCCGCGGCCGCTCGACGAGGAGAGTCCGCACCCGGCGGCGCGGACCTATTCGCGCGCCTACCTGCACCACCTGACCAAGGCCAATGAGATGCTCGGCCAGGTGCTGCTCTCGACCATCAACATCGCCTATTACCAGGCGTTGACCGCCGGCATGCGCGCGGCGATCGAGGAGGGGCGGTTCGAGGACTTCCGGATGGCGACGATCGAGGGCTGGGCCCGCGGCGACATTCCGGCTCGATAGGTCGTCACTTCCGTTTTGCCAGCGGCTTTGCAAGCTCGCGCGCGCAATCGATGAAAAGCTGCGCGGCGGGACTTAACGTGCGGTTTGTCGGCGTGACGATGCCGTTGGCGACCGGCGCGATCGGCAAGCGCACGGGCAACGCCTTGATTTCCCAATGCTGCGGCGACATTTTCAGCGCGTCGTCGTGGAAGAACGTGAGAAACCGGCCTGTCGCCAGGAGGCTCATGCGAACCTCGGACGACATCGTCACCACCGTCGTGTGCGGATAAGCGAGCCCGCTCTTGCGGAATGCTTCCGAATAGATCGGTCCCAGCGCGTGTTCCGGGGGCGGCAGCACCCACAACTCGTTCGCCAATTCGGCAAGCTCGATCTTTCGCCGCCGGACCAGCGGGTTCTGCGCGCCCGCAACCACAACATAGGACGTGTCGTACAGCGTTTCGAAGGCGAACATCTCGCCGGGGAAGAGCTCGAGCCGCGGCACGATCAGTAGGTCGAGTTTGCGTTCGGTCAATTCACGATGCAGCGTTTCGACCTGGGCCGACACGACGCGGAACACCATGCGCGGATGGTGCCGCAACAGGCGGTTGATGATTTCCGGAATGAAGCCGGCCGCCAGTGGCGCGATGCTGCCGACGCGCACTTCGCCGGCGGCGGGATCGGCCAGAAACTCGATTTTCTTGATCGCCTGAAAAAGCTCGTCGAAGGCGGCTTCGCCGCCGTCAAGAAGGGCACGTCCATAGTTTGTCGGCTCTATGCCCTGTGGCGTGCGATCGAGCAGGCGAACGCCCATGGCCGCCTCCAGTTCGCCGATCGACCGCGATACGGCGGGCTGCGTCGTGTTGAGCAGCGTTGCGGCCTTGCGCATGCTGCCGGCCTGCACCACGGTCATAAGTATGTGCAGGTCCTGGAGCTTCAGGCGGCGGCCGATGCGGTCGCTGAGCTGCATCGCGGCTCCTATTGCAAAAGTGATATAGGTATATCACGATTTAGCATTGTCTTGGCATAACCGCATCCGCTATTTGTCCCGCAGGCGAAGGGGATAAGGCGGCGGCGCTTTGTCCCACGAGAGAATGGTGCGATATCCTTGCACCCGAGCTTGAGGAACTGCCGTATGAGCGCCGATCCGGATTTTCTCGCCAAGCGGCGCAAGCCCGCGTTCAAACTGCCGGCGGGCGCTATCGACGCGCATTGCCACGTCTTCGGCCCCGGCGCGGTATTCCCCTATGCGCCGAACCGCCGCTACACGCCAAGCGATGCGCCGAAGGAAATGCTGCGGGCGCTGCACGATCACCTCGGCGTGTCGCGCGCGGTTATCGTGCAGGCGAGCTGCCACGGCACTGACAACCGCGCCATGATGGATTGCCTGGCGTGGGATCCAAAACGTTATCGCGGCGTCGCCATCGTCGATGACACCTTCACCGATGCCGACTACGACAAGCTGCACGCCGGCGGCGTGCGTGGCGTGCGCTTCAATTTCATCAAGCATCTCGGCGGCACGCCGGACATGAACGTGTTCTACAAGGTGATCGACCGCATCAAGGGCCGCGGCTGGCATGTCGTGTTGCATCTGGGCGGACCGGACATCATCCCGAACTTGGAGACGATCAGGAAGCTGCCGCTGACCTTCGTCATCGATCACATGGGCCGCGTGCCGGCCAAGGACGGTCTCGACCAGCCGCCGTTCAAGGCGCTGATGGAGCTCGCCAAGCTCGACAACTGCTGGATCAAGGTCTGCGGCGCCGAGCGCATCGACTTCCCGCCTTACGACAAGGCGGTGCCGATCGCGCGGCACATTCTCGAGACCATTCCGGACAAGGTGATGTGGGGCACCGATTTCCCGCATCCCAACGCCAGCCACGAGGCCGACGAGGCCGATCTCGTCGATCTGGTTCCGCAGTTCGCGCCGGAGGCGGATTTGCAGCGGCGCGTGCTTATTGATAACCCGGCGCGGCTCTACGATTTCTGAGCGCCGGCGATCGCTTCGCCCACAAAACGAAACTGTACCTGGAGGATGCTTCCCAATGACCTATAAGTTTTTCAATTATACGCGCCGTGCCATGTTGCTGGCGGTACCGATGGCGGTGGCCTTTGCCGCCGTGCCGCAGGCCCAGGCCGCCTGGCCGGAGAAGCCGGTGCGCATCGTGTTGCCGTTCGGCGCCGGCGGCGTCGGCGACGTCACCGCGCGTATCGTCGCGGAGAAGCTCTCCACCATCCTCGGTCAGCGCTTCAACATCGAGAACATGCCGGGCCCGGCCGGCATCACCGCGGCACGCACGGTCATCACCGCCGAGCCCGACGGCTACACGCTCGGGCTCCTGAGCAACGGCACGGCGGCCGCGGTCGCGACCTTCAAGAAGCTGCCGTTCGATCCGCTCAAGGACTTCCAGATGGTCTCGACCATGGGCCAGTTCGACGCCGTGCTCGCAGTGTCGTCGAAATCTGAGTTCAAGACCCTCGGCGATTTCATCAAGGCCGCCAAGGAAAAGCCCGGCACGCTCAATGTCGGCACCATCGCCGCCGGTTCGACGCAGAATCTGGGCGCCGAGTTCTTCAAGTCGGTCGCCGACATCAACGTCATCATCGTGCCGTACAAGAACTCGCCGGACATCGTCGTCGGTCTTCTGCGCAATGACGTGCAGATGATGCTCGACTTCCCGCCGGCCGTGATGGGCCAGGTGTCGTCCGGCGACCTGCGCCTGCTGGCGACGGCCGCCGAAAAGCGCTCGCAGATCTATCCGAACGTGCCGACCGGCGCCGAGCAGGGCCTCAAAGGCTTCAAGGTCTATTCGTGGAACGCCATCTTCGCGCCGAAGGGTACGCCGAAGGAGATCGTCGACAAGCTCAACAAGGCGATCCGTGAAGCGGTGGCGATGAAGGACGTGCAGGAGCAGTTCGCCAAGCTCGGCATCGAGGCCTATCCCTCGTCGCCGGAAGAACTGACCAAGCGCCTGACCGACGACATCGCCAACCTCAACGCGGTCGTCGACAAGGCCGGCATCCAGCGGAAGTAGACAAAAGGCGACGGGAGGCGGCCGATGAACTGGTCTCAACCCGTCGACCTCTATTGCGAGCGGCTCGACCCGTCATTCTGGGCCGAGCCGCTCAATGCTTTGACGAACCTGTCCTTCGTCATCGCCGCGGTGGTCGCTTTCGTGCAGTGGCGGCGCGCCGGCGGCCGCGACTGGCCGGCCCTGATCCTGATCGGCGTCACTTTCGCCATCGGCATCGGCTCCTTCATATTTCACACCGTGGCGACGCGCGGCGCTTCGCTGTTCGACACCGTGCCGATCGCGGTCTTCATCTACGGCTATCTGCTGCTGGCGCTCCGGCGCTTTCTCAATCTTTCGACCCTGGTGGCGCTCGCGGTGTTGGGGGCCTTCGTCCTGCTGAGCGCGCTCGAGGCGCGCCTTGTGCCAGCCGGCACGCTCAACGGTTCGCATGCCTATCTGCCGGCCTGGGCGGCGCTTGTCGTCGTTGGCTGGCTCAGTAACGAGCGGCGCTCGGGCCGGCTGTTGCTGGCGGCGGCGGCTGTACTGGCGCTGTCGATCGTGTTCCGCAGCATAGATCAGGCGGTCTGCGCCGCGCTGCCGATCGGCACGCATTTCCTCTGGCATACGCTCAACGGCGTCGTGCTCTACCTCGCGCTGCGCGCGGCGATGCCGGCCGCCTCGCAGCGGCCGGCGTAAGCCTCAGTCGTTCGAAGCCGCGCGCGCCTTGCGATGGAAGGCATAGTCGGCGGCATATGGCACGCTGAGCAAGGCGCCCGCGGTGGGGCAGGCGCCTTCGGCGACGCCGCCACGCGTGGCGAGCCGCTGCACCGTGGTCACGCCGTCGAGCATCCCGGCACCGCGACGCGCGGTGACCGTGAGCTTGAGCAGCGGAATATCCGCCGCCGTCGCCCCCAGCGCGCGGCCGGCAACCTTGGCGGTGACCATGCTGCCGTCCTGCCATTCCCAGTTCGGGCCGGCATAGTGGCGGCCGACCGTTTTGCCATCCACCAGCAGGCTGGCGATCGGCTCGCGGAAACTCCAGGCCAGTTTGCCGGAGGCCTCAAGCTTGCATTCGTAGATCTGCGCGCCTTCGGCATGAACGGTGACGACGTGGCTCTCGCCGGCCGCCGCGATGGCGTCCGGAAGTTCGCTCGCTTGCGCCGTCAGCGGCAGGCAGAACGGCGCAACCGTCAGACACAGTATTCGAAGCAGTCTCATGGCATAGTCCTTTGCTGTCTTTTGGTTTCGTCGGCCATATTGCGGCCCGTGATGACGAGATAGGGGATCTCGCTGCGGCCGATGCCGATGTCCTTGAGCACGTGATTGTCGAGGGCGGCGAGCGCCGCCATCATGCGTTTCCTGCGGCGATGCTCGACGATCCTGACGAGCAGGTGCCAGAGGGTGCGGCCGGCGGCGCGCAGGCCGCTGGCAACGGCGTCGAGCCAGCCGAAGCGGTGGCGAGGCTCGATCGCGATGGTAAGTGCGTTGATCATCTCGTTTGCTTTGCTCAGTCCGCGCTTGTTCGATCAGCGCCGCGTGATAACGACTTCGAGGTAGTCGCCCGGCACCACCATGGTGCCGTCGCCGGACACGTTGAAACGCTCGATCAGCTTGATCAGGTCGGCGTTGAACGCGGTCTGCTTGGCGGCATCGAGCGCGGCGAAGGTCTTCAGCATCGGGCCGTAGAAGGTACGGAAGACGTCGATGAAGGTCTGCGGCGACTTGTAGCGGAAGTTGAACTGCCGCAAGGTCGTCTTGATGGACGACGCCTGCGCGCCGAACATCTCGCGCAGCCGCGCTTCGGTGCCCCACAGCGCCGGCGACTTGGCGCCGGCCGGCGGCGCGATGTAACCGCCGATGGTCTTGAACATCTGGCCGATGAAGCCTTCCGGCGTCCAGTTCGCCATGCCGATCTTGCCGCCGGAGCGCACGACGCGGATCAATTCGGCCGCGGCGCGGTCGTGATCGGCGGTGAACATGATGCCGAAGGTGGACAGCGCGGCATCGAAGCTGCGGTCGTCGAAGGGCAGCGCTTCCGCGTCGGCCGTGCGGAATTCGATGGCATAGCCGTCGGCCTCGGCGCGCTTGCGGCCATGCTCGAGCAGCGACGGCACATAGTCGGTCGAGACGACCGCGGCGCCGCGGCGGGCGGCCGCGAGTGTCGCATTGCCATTGCCGGCGGCAACGTCGAGAACGTTCTGGCCGGCGCGAATGTCCAATGCCTCACAGAGAGTCTCACCGACAATTTGCAGCGTGGTGCCGACGACGGCGTAATTACCCGACGACCAGGCGGCTTGCTGGCGTGTTTTGAGGGCGCCGAGGTCGATGCCGTCGGCGTTCGAATTGGTCTTCAATACAGCGGCTTGGCTCATATTCTGTTCCTTCGATGTTGACATGCGCAGCCGTGGCCCGGTCAGCGGGCAAACAGGCCGGATTGCTGGAAATCGCCGGTATGGGCTAGTGTGCGCGCCGCCCGGCAGACCCTGCTTTCGGGGCGCTGAATACGGGCAAGGGCCGAGCCGCTCAATGACTGGGACAACGCAATCATATGCAGCGACACCGGACCGCGCTACCGGATCAGATATTCTGACCGATACCCTGCGCACCATCCGGCTGCACGGATCTGTTTTTTTGAATGCGTGTTTTAAAACTCCGTTCGGCATCATCACGCCGCGGCATTTCGATCCGAATTCGCCGTTGGCGCATTTCCGTCACGTCAGCATCTTTCATCTGATCGCGTCGGGTTCGTGCATTGTCGAAGTCGATGGCGCCGAGCCGACACGGATATCGGCCGGCGACATTCTGCTCGTGCCCTTTGCCGACGAGCATCGTTTCTGGAACGGCGAAGGCGCCGAGATGGTGCGGGCGGACGCGTTGCTGCGTGCGAGTTTGGTGCCGGGCATGTCACAGCTCACGCATGGCGGCGATGGCGAAGCCTTGCGCATGGTGTGCGGCTTCATCGAGTCGTCCGAGTTCCTGATTGCGCCGGTGTTCCGTACGTTGCCGCCGCTGCTCATCGATCGTACCGGTGACGACAAGGTCAGCGCGCTGCTGGCCTCGACCGTGCAGCAGATCATCACGCTGGCCGAGGAGGCGGCGCCGGGCACCGAAATCGTGCTCGGCCGGCTCATGGAAATCCTGTTCATTGAAGTCTTGCGCCGTTACACGACACGCTTGCCGCCCAATGCCAAAGGCTGGTTCGCAGCAGTCAACGATCCGCTGCTCAGCCGGGCGCTGCAGATCGTGCACGGCGAGCCGGCGCGGCGCTGGACGGTGGACGATATTGCCCGCGAGGCCGGCGCCTCACGCACGGTGCTTGCCGATCGCTTCAACGCCGTGCTCGGGCAAAGCCCCATCGAGTACGTCACGCACTGGCGAATGCAGATTGCGGCGGAACGGCTTCGTTCCAGCCGCGAGAGCCTGGCGGCGATTGCCGCCGGCATCGGTTACGAGTCGGAAGCGGCGTTCAACCGCGCTTTCAAGCGCGTGACCGGGGAAACGCCAGGCCGCTGGCGCGACAATGCGTCGGCGTCAGCCTGATCAGGCCGCGGGTGCGGCTTGGAAAGCGGAAAGTTCATTCGCGGCGGCGCGGCGCTCGAGCAGACGCGGCAGAAGGCGGACGATATCCTGCTGCAGGGCGCTGGCGGCCTGCGCCTTGGCGGCGTACTCGGCGCGCTCACGGTCGAATTCGGCGACCAGCTCGCGCATTGTCGCCTCGGCATTGTCCCGCGCCACTTTGATGACGGTGTCGAGGAATTCGATGTGCTTGTCCTTGGCGGCGATGGTTTCCCGAGCGGCATCGAGCTCGGCGCGGGTGGCGCTCAGCACGGCCGACAGCGTCTCGTTGGATTGAACGAGCGCGGCCTTGTCGGCCTCCACCTCTGAGATGCGTGCGTCGCATTCCTGGATCAGCGCCTGCATCTCATCGAGTTGCCGATTGGCATTGTCGGTATGCACCTTGAGTTCGGCATCGAAGCGGCGTTGCAGCCGGCTTTCCGCATGCGCGAGCTGAAAGGCGTTGGCGGTCAGCGCCTTTTCGAGCTGAGCGCGCAAGTCCTCGATCAGCGCCTTGGATTCGGCGAGATCGGTGCTCTGGTCGTTGAGCGTGCTCTGGCTGGTCACCAGACGCACCATCGAGTTGTTCGCGTCGCGCAGGGCCGTGGCCAGCCGCGATTCCAGTGCGACCTTTTCGTTTTCCGACTCGAGCAGCCGGCGCGTCAGCTCGGCAACTTCGCCGTCGCGCGATTGCGCCAGTTCGTGCAGCGAGCCGAGGGTCAACGCGCTGCTGTTGATCTGATGATGGGCGCGCTGCAGTTCCTGCGCCTGCTGATCGCGCTGGCCGGTCAGTTCGGCAATGCGCTGGTCGCGTTCGCGCAGAAGGGTCTCCAACTCGGCGATACGAGTGGACTGGTCGCCCGCAGGCGCAGGCCCCGGCGCCGGGATGCGTGGCCAGAGCCGGCCGTCCGGATCGCGGTCGGGCAAGGTCGGGTCGGCATCGGCTTGGTGGCCGCTTGCCTGGCCGGCCGGCGCTTGGGGCTGCGGCCGGGGGGTAACCAGGGTCTTGATCAGAGTCGCGGGCTTCGACGCGCCGGCGCTGCGGGCCGGCCGCCGCCCGCCATTGAGCGTGTCGATGCGCGTCGCGAGTGCCGACAGGCGCTGCGACAGCTCATCGATGCCGGGCGGCTCCGCGCTGGAGATGGGGTTTCGTCCCGCTTGCATGCGCCTCAGGTCGCCCTCGATCGAACGACTCATCTCTTAATGACAATTAACCATCGTTCCGGTGTGATTAACGATCGGTTAAAGACGCCTCTTGTGCGAGCAAAACCCGCCGTCCTGGTGGGCGGCGGGTTTCTGGACCGTGGCAGATGTCGCTCGCGAAAGCCGGGGAGGGCCTGTCCAACCGGTTTCGCTGTGTCCTACTTGGTCACCTGGCCACGAATCTCGCCGGCCTTGTGTGCGGCGGTGTGGATGTTGACGTAGAGCTTGCCCGCCATCAGATCGGCGGCCTGCGCATCGGTCAGGGTGGCCTTGCCTTCGAACGGGCTTCCGGCCTTGTCGGCGCTGGTGAAGATCGGCACCGCGACGCCACCATTCTTGCCGGGTTCGCCGCTGTGGAAGTGCGCGGCGACGGCCGGGCCGGAGAGGCCGCTATAGGTGCCTTTCCAGGTCAATGTCCTGCTGTCGCTGTCGTAGGTAGCGGTGACGGCGCCCTTGGCCGCGCTGTCGTTGGGCGGAACCTCACTCGCGCCGGACAGATCGGCCTTGAGATTGACGGTTGCCGCCAGCGCCGGCGATGCGAGCGACAGGCCTGCTATCAGAGCCGCGCCGGCCAGTGTCTGGCGCACAAATCGGGTGGTCATGGCTGCCTCCTCATTCGTGTCGATGGGCGGCCGGAATCGGGCCGCACTAAAACAACACCGCAAGGGAGCCGATATTCCGGGCGGGCGGTCAAGCCTCTTGTTCGTGGGCCAGGTTGTCGATGTCGATCGACGTGCACGTTGTCGTGCCGCAGGAGTCGCATTCCCAGTAGTGACGGATTTCGCCGCCATCGACGAACTCGGAAGAAATCGGCGCGATGAGCTGGTCGCCGCATTCGATGCAGCGCAACGCGGTCCCGAAAACGCGGACCATCGAGAACGTCGCCGGATAGCAGTGGAGCTGCATGGTGGCCTCCTGTGGCACCTTGAGTCGTCCGTGAGGGCGAAGCTGGAGGTCAACCATGGCGGCCGCGAGACAGATTGGTGGAACTGTGGTGGCCGTCCGGGCAAAGTTTTATGACGCTCTGGAATGCGTCGCGTTCTAAATTGCGGTGCAGCAAGTCCTCAAACATCAACATGCGCAGGACAATTCGCGCCGCCGCAAACCGCGCGCGCGGTGTCACGGCGACGTCACAAGTCCGGCAGGCCGGCGTGAATGGCTAGCTGTCGAGCTCGTCTTCGAGCGGCGGCAATTGGCGGATTGGCCCGGTGGACAGGCTGATCTTCTTGCGCTGCGACGGCAGGCTCTCCGCGATCCGCGGCGACTTGCGCGATTTCTCGAACAGGTCCGAGCCGAGATTGCCGCCATGCTCCGCGAGATCGTCTTCGTGGCAACTCGCGGCAATGGCCAGACCGAGCGGCGCCAGGTGCGCGCGGCGATAGCAGTAGACCGCGAGGAGCGCCCGGGTGTTCGGCGGAACGGCGTCGATCAGGGCGGGCAGGCCCTGCGGCGTGACGCGATAAAGCTGACCGAGCAGACTCTCGGGTACGGGACAGGTCTCTTCATTGAGGCGCATACAGAATCCTCCAACCCCGAAGAGTCCCATGTGCCCTGATTTGGTTAACAGAAAGGAAATGGCGCCGACAATTTTGCGATGAAACTGTCCCGACCGGTCGCCGCATCTCGGCTTTGACCCACGTCAATGGCGGCGCCGGCGCCGCGGGGCTTGATACGCCACCTGGCGGGTGCCTTGGCACCGGCCGTGTCGGAGGGCGGTCGATGAGCATTGCATCGCGAAGAGCCGCTGTTGCGTCGGCCATCGTCGCGTTCGGCATGGCCGAGATGGCGCTGGGCCTGTTGCCGTTGGCCTACGCGAACGATGACGATGCGGCTGCCGGCGCGGCGGCTTTCAAGACGCATTGCGCCAGTTGTCATGGCGAAAGCGGCGCCGGGGATGGTCCTGCGGCGGCGGCCCTGCGCAGCCCGCCGCCGGATCTGCGGCTGCTGGCCCGGAACAATGACGGCGTCTTTCCGGAGAAGGTGCTCGAAACGGTGATCGACGGCCGCAAGACCATTCGCGCCCACGGCAATTTCGAGATGCCGGTGTGGGGCCGCGAACTGTCGCAGGCCTCAGGCGAGGCGGACGCCGGCAAACGCGTGGCCGCCGTTGTCCGGTACTTGCGCGGTATCCAGCAGAAATAGCCGGCCGCTCATCGCGAGCCGGTGGGGCGTGGCTGTGGCGAAGGGGGCGTGGTGAGCGCGCTGGGATTCGAACCCAGGACCTCGCGATTAAAAGTCGTGTGCTCTACCGCTGAGCTACGCGCCCGTCACCATGCGATGATCTCATCCGGTTGGCCCGCCATGACGGGATAAACGAACGCGGGTCGGCCCCGAACCGGACCAAAACGACAGTCCAGGCTCCAGTTGGATCATGCGCGACGGGCTGTTTAGGGGGGCATGCCGTCCGGGTCAATAGCCGCACGGAACCGGTCCCGGGGCCTGTTGACGGGCAGAAACCGGTGAAAAACCCGCCGTTTATGCTCACATCTTGAACTCGCGCGGCAGGCGCGGCGTTTGCTACACTCAATGGCACGTCGAATCCCGCCAGGAACCGTCCGGTCCCGAAGCCGCCCCGAGGAGCCAGTTGCCGTCATGCCGATCATCAACCGCGTCGCCGACCTGCATCCCGAGATCACCGCCTGGCGCCGCGACATGCACGCCCATCCCGAACTCCTCTACGACGTGCAGCGGACGGCGGCCTCGGTGGCGGAGAAGCTGAAGGCCTTCGGCTGCGACGAGGTGGTGCCCGGCATCGGCCGCACCGGCGTCATCGGCGTCATCCGCGGTCGCAAGTCGAACTCCGGCAAGACCATCGGCCTGCGCGCCGACATGGACGCGCTGCCGATCACCGAGCTCAACGACCTGCCGTACAAGTCGACCAACCCGGGCAAGATGCACGCCTGCGGCCATGACGGCCACACCGCGATGCTGCTCGGCGCGGCGCGCTATCTTGCCGAGACGCGCAATTTCGACGGCACCGCCGTCGTCATCTTTCAGCCCGCGGAAGAGGGCGGCGCCGGCGCCAAGGCCATGCTGGACGACGGCATCATCAGCCGCTTCGGCATCGACGAGTTCTACGGCATGCACAATTACCCCGGCATGCCGGTCGGCGAATTCGGCATCAACAGCGGCGCCATCATGGCGGCGACCGATACGCTGGAGATCGACATCGAGGGCGTCGGCGGCCACGCGGCGCGCCCGCATCTGGCGGTCGATGCCGTGCTGACCGCGGCGCAGATCATCACCAATCTACAGTCGATCGTGGCGCGCAATGTCGATCCGCTCAAATCGGCGGTGATCTCGATCTGCGCGGTCGAAGCTGGCAATGCCTTCAATGTTCTGCCGGAGACGGTGCAGTTGCGCGGCACGGCGCGCACGCTCGATCCCGAGGTGCAGGACCTGCTCGAGGCCAACATGCACCGCGTCGTC
>JAHCKF010000058.1 GCA_026125925.1 Pseudolabrys sp. | reverse complement strand
CCCAGGCCAGCATGGTGACGGGGCGTGCGCCAAGCATCGACCACAGCGCCATTTCGACGGCGCCGGTATCGGAGGCGGGCACGATGCCGATCTTGTAATCGGCCGGAACATTGAGGATTTCGCGCGTCAGATCGATGGCCTGCTTGAGCTTGGCCTTGCCGATCTTGGCGCGGTGGGAGCGGCCGAGAGCCGCGTCTTTGAGGGCTTGGAGGGTCCAGCCGGGGCGCTTGGCGCAGGGGCCGGACGAAAAGTGCGGGTTTGCCGGCCGCACGCCGGGCTTCGTCGCTGTCATGACCTATCCTTCCAGATAGAAGCCCCTCGTTGGGGAGGGGTGTCCCACTGGCGGAGATAGTCGATCGGCCCGCGCCGGTCAACCGCGTCGTGACGGATGGCGAATTTTTAATGCGTTAGAAACGGACGCCGACGCCGACGCGTCCGGAATTCATCGTGTTGGCGATCCCGCTGACCTTGGTGAAGGTGGCGTATTCCCATTCACCGCGCAGGAAGATGTTCGGCGTCAGAGCGACGTCGAGGCCGAGTCCGCCGGCAAAGCCGAAGACGATGGCGTTGTCTTTCGCCGTGGTCTGCGACAGCGGCCCGACCGTATAGGCCGGAGCGGCCGGCGGAGTTTCCACGCTCGTGACCGTGGAGGTGCTTGAATAGCTGATGCGGGCGACCGCGCCGCCGGCGAACACATAAGGCAGGAATTGTCCGAACGCGTAGCCGGCACGGCCGCGCAAGGTGGCGTAATCGATGATCTTGCTGGTGGACTGCGCGTCGATCGTCACGACGTGGGTATAGTTGTCCGACGTCGAGACTTGCCGCGTGATCGAATCGCTGGCCGAATTTTCGGCTCCCGACATCCGCGTATAGGTCGCGTCGACGCCGATGATGGTGTCTTCCAGTCGCATGCTGTAGCCGAGGAAGCCGCCGAATTGCCGTCCGTTGGTGACGCTGTTCGGCAAAGCCGTCCAGCTCGACGGTTGCTGCTCGTTCTCCAGCGTCGTGTTGCGCAGGATGTAGGCGACGTTGTCTTGGGTGCTGCTGCCGAAATTCGTGTCCAGTGTGGTGAGGCCGATGAAGCCGCCGAAATTGATGCCGTCCCAACGAATGCCGTTGCCGGCCGGCGCCGGCGGCTCGAACGAGCCGCGGAGCGGCGCTTCGCCCGGCCAGTCGGCGGCGGTCGCTGCAAGCGGCGGCGTCACGAACAACGCGACCGCCGCGCCGAGCAGCAAGGCGCGCGCGGGACGCGGACGAACCGGGCTATCGTACAGTGGGCAAATCATCGAGATTCCAACGCAGGCCGACCCGTACTTCGTGGTTGGCGATATTCTTGAGCGTCATCTGTCCGGCGGCATCGCTGGCGGTCGAAACATCGCCGAGCGCCAGATAGCGGTAACCGACATCGAGCTGCATGTTGGGCGCAATCCGGTAGGCGACGCCGGCCATCGCCGCCCAGGCGAAATTCCACTGGCTGTGCGCGCCGTCGCCGCTGAAAGGTGGCGCGACCGCGCTTTGATAATCGCTGACGCGCAGCCGCGTCGCGCCGAGGCCGCCGCCGATATAAGGCGTGGCGCGGTACCAGGTGCCGAGATCGAGATAGCCGTTGAACAGCGCGGTGATGGCCGACACCTTCGCCGTGGTGTCGTTCGGCGTAACGGTCGTCGCCTCGTATTTCATCGGCGAGCCGAAATCGATGGTGCCGTCGGTGCGCAGCCAGCCGGTCTTGACGCCGATGCCGACGCCGCCAGCGAAGCTGCCGCCCAGCTTCTCGCTGCCCGGCGCGGGGAAAGTCGGCGCCGGCTCGGAGCCCGACAGATGGCCCCAGCGGTAACCGATGTCACCGCGGACGTACCAGCCGGTGAGCGCCGGCGCCGGCAGCGGCTGCACCTCGGCTGGCGGGGGCAGATAGGCCGGCCGGTTGCTCGGCATGTCGGCGGCCTGCGCGCCGGCCAGCCCGGCGAGACTCGCCATTCCGATCGCCGACTTTCGTACCAGACCCATCACCCCACCCCTTCGGCTTGACCTAGCCCCTGCTCTGCAGCGGCGGCGGCGCGTAGACCGGCGGCGGCGCATAAACCGGCGGCGGCGCGTAGTACTGCGGCGCCGGTCGCGAGAATGCGTCGAAGCCGTCGAGATTCCAGCGCAGGCCGAGCTTCACATCGTGCGAGGTGATGCGATCGAACGTCGAGCCGGCAAGCGTCTCCGAACCGTCATAGGCGACCAGGCTGCCGGTTTCGGCCTTGCCGAGATCGACATAGCGATAGGCCAGTTCGACGGTGAAGTTCCGCGACACCTTGTAGGCAAGGCCGGCGTACAAGGCCCAGGCGAAATTCCACTTGGCGTTATCGTCCGCGAAGGAAACGCCGTTGTTCGCGGGATTGCCACCGCAGCCGTGACAGACATCCTGGAAGTTCTGGATGTTGATGCGCGAGAAGCCGGCGCCGGCGCCGACGAACGGCGTCACGTTATTCCAGGTACCGAGATCGACATAGGCATTGGCCAAGAACAGCCATTCCGATTTGCTGCCCGTATATTCGTCGGTGGCCCGACCGCCGTTGAAATTGTAGATCTCGGAGCCCTTGAAGTTGGCGCGGCTGCGATATTCGCCGGTCACGTCGAAGCGCAGCCAGTCGTTGAAGTAATAGCCGACGCCGAGGCCGAAGATCCCCGCTGAATCGAAACCGTAGCTCGACGACGCCGGCGAGATGCCGGCCGAGTTGTTGAGCGTCTTCACCTGTTGATTGCTGATGCCGATATCGCCGCGCAGATACCAGCCCGAGTATTCCTCGACAACGACCGGAGGCGGCGGCGCGTAGCACGGCACCGCGCCCGGCGGGGCGCGCCCCGCCGCGATCGTCGCGGCATCGTAACAAGGTGGCGGCGCGTAGTCGGCCGCTTGCGAGGCTGTCGTGACGAACGACACCGCCGCAGCGATGATTGCGATTTTAAGACGCGCACTCATAAGCCGTCATCCCTTCACTGTTCCGCCACGCACGTCGTGACGAACGATTGAGAGGACGATGGCAGCAAATTCTTAAGTGGCTCTTAACCCTGTTTTTTAACGACGATTTTTAACGAATGGCGCGCGCCAAGCGCGCGCAACCCGCATGGCGCGGGCGCGAATCGCTCGTTTAAGAATTGATTTACCGCTGCGGCAGACGGGACTGAGATGGAACTTTATTAACGGCGCAGCCCGCGGCGTGCCCAGTCGTGGCTGACGAGTTGCTCGGCGAGCGTAACCAACGCATTGCGCGCCGCCGCGTCCTCGATCGCAAGGAACGCCTCCATCAGACGCACCGCTTCCTGCATGCGCGGATCGTCCTTCCCGCCGGGCACGGACTTGGCGTCGAAGCCTTGCCTGTCGGTGTCACGAAGGCTGTCCTTGGTCTTCGCCTTGGTATCCAGGGAGACGACATTGTCGTCATGGGGCGACGGATGATTGTTCATCGTCATGGTCAAATAATACCGGTTGCTGTTCCTTGGGCCATACCCTGCTCCCGTCTCAGCCTCCCAACTGAATGTCGGAAAGCCGACTGATGAGCGACGGCGGTTGAAAACGGCCACAACCGCGCATTGAACATGGCGAGCTATCGCTCCTTTGTCATTATCGTGGATATCGCGTTTTGTGAGGATTTAGCTCATAATCCTCGCCCATGGAGCTTCGGCATCTCAGGTATTTTGTCGCGGTCGCCGAGGAGTTGCATTTCGGCCGCGCCGCCGCGCGCCTCAACATCTCGGCGCCGACGCTCAGCCATCAGATCCTGGCGCTCGAGAATATGCTCGGCGCCAAGCTTTTCCTGCGCCGCACCAAGAGCGTTGTGACGCTGACACAAACCGGCAAGCGCTTCCTCATCGAGGCTTACGCCACCCTCAAGCAGGCCGCCAATGCCGAGATGATCGGGCGGCGCGCCGCGCGCGGCGATGTCGGTTCGATCGCTGTCGGTTATATTTTCTCTGCCGGCCTCAGCGGTTTCATCTCGAGAAACCTGGTGATGTTTCGCGAAGCTCACCCGGACGTCCAGTTGCAACTGCGCCGCCTCGTCACCTTCGAGCAATTCCGCGCGCTGACCGACGACACGCTCGACGTCGGCTTCACTGCGGCGCCTCAAAGCTATCCCGCCGGCCTCACCGGCTTCGTCGTCGACCGTCAGCCTTACTACGTCGCGATTCCCGAACGAAATCCGATCGCCAAGCGCAAACACGTCACGCCCGAGATGCTCGCCGACGAACCTTTCGTCGCGGTGTCGCTGGAAATGGAAGTCGGATTCGGCGGCGGCAATATCACGGCGATCACACCGCCCGGCAAAACCTTGCGCATTGTCGAGCGCGGACCGGACATTTTCTCGGTGCTGACACTGTGTGCCGCAGGCGTCGGCATGAGCGTCATGTCGGAGCCGATGATCAATGTGAAGGTGCCGGGGATCGTCTTCCGCAAGGTCGAAGGTGTCAGCCGCAAATTCGAGCTGGCGCTGGTCTATCGCCGCAACGAAGCGGCGCCTGCCGTGAAGATTTTCATCGAATTCATGCGCCAGCAAGCGAAGCTGGCGGAGACTTGAGCTGGCGCGCGAACATGGCGAAGGTCTCGCGCCAGTCGATTTGCGTAGCCGCGGCATCGTGCACGTCGCGATCCGGCAATGAATAGCCGTGATGCGCGCCGGCATGGAAGCTGGATCGATAGGTCAGATCGCTGCGCCGGGCGAACGGGGCGGCAAGCGCCGCGAGAATTTGTGGTTCGCTGAAACGGTCGTGTTCGCCATGGCCGCAATAGACCTCACCCTTCATGCGGTCGATCAGCCGATGCGGCGAATCCGGCGCATCGGTGACGAGCAGCGTACCATGCAGGCTCGAGGTGGCGCGGATGCGGTCGGGGAAGGACTGTGCGGCGAAAAAGCCGATGCGCCCGCCAAGGCAAAAGCCGACCGTACCCGCCGGTCCCGATGAAACCGGCTGCGTGCGGGCGTAGTCGAAGATCGCCGTCACATCGGTCTCGATCATCTGCCGTGTCAGGCCGCGGCCCAGCACCAGCATTTCCTGCTGCAGATCCTGCGGCAGCGTATCGAATGACACCATGCGGCCGTCGGCGTTGCGCCTTTCGAAACGCAATTTGCCCCTGCGGTAGTAAAGATTGGGCACGACGCAGTAATAGCCTTCGGCCGCGACCTTGCGAGCGAGGCCGAACAGCTCCTCGCGAAGCCCCCAGATATCCATGAACATGATGACAAGGGGGAACGGCCCCTTCGCGGCCGGCCACGCGGCATAGGCGTCCATGGTCCCGTCGGCGGTCGGGATGTCGACGGTTTGCGCGTTCAACTCCATGACAGCGCTATTTTGAATTGGAAGCGCCGAGACGCCTGATGATGGCGCCCCACGTTTTGCGGTCTTCCGCCATTCGCGCGGTGACGCGGTCCGGTGGTCCGCCCCATGGCGTCAGCCCGACGTCGCTGAATGCCTTTCGCGTCCCCGGCTTTTGCAGGTAGGCATCGATTGCGGCATTGAGCTTGGCGATAATCGCCTTCGGTGTGCCGCGCGGCGCGTAGATCGCGTTCCAGGTACCACAGGTCACGTCGATGCCGGCTTCCTTCAGCGTCGGAATGCTGGGCGCGGCTTCGAGCCGCTGGTCGGCCGTGATGGCGAGCATCTTGGCTGACATCACACTCGGCCCGAAAGCCGGTGTACCGAGTTCGATCTGCCCCCCGAGCAAATCCTGCACCAGCGGCGTCGCGCCGCGATAGTTGATGAAATTGCCTTCGATGCCGAGCTTCTCGAGCAGCAGGACGCCGCAATACTGTCCCATCGTCCCGATTCCGGGGGTGCCGATGTTGAGCTTGTTGCCGTGGTTCGCCGCCCAGGCTTTGAGCTCGGCGATGTTTGAGACGCCCAGTTTCGGCGCTGCGACCACGACATTGGGCGTGGCGCCGATAAGGATAACCGGTTCGAAATCCTTGTCCGCGTCGAAGCCGATGTCCTTTTCCAGGAACGGCCTGAACACCATCGGGCCGATCGCGGTAACGACGAAGCTGTAACCGTCCGGCGCTGCCTTGGCGACGGCGAGCACGCCGACGAGACCGCTGCCGCCCGCCTTGGTCTCGACGATGAAAGGCCGGTTGAAGGTTTCCGTCATCGCCTGCGCGACCGCCCGGATAGCGAAGTCCATGGTACCGCCGGGCGCGAAGGTCTGCGTCACCGTCACAGCGGCTGCCGGCCACTCCTCCGCCGGCGACGGTTGCGGCGCAAGCGCCGCGACGGCCAAGCCAGCCGTTGCCACGATACGGCGGCCCGCTATTCCAAGACGAATTGACCAGCCCGACATCGCCCTGCCTCCGCGATCACGATCGGCCGCGCATGGCGCAACCTCGGCGCGCGCTCATAGAAACGTCGCTCATCTTCCGGAAAATAGCAATTCCTGACAGCACACGCTTAACGAGCGCCGGTTGCAGGCGGAAGGCCCGCCTGCGGCGCGTAAGCTAGTGATCCTCGCCCATTTCGCCGATGTGGTGCTGAGAATAGAGCTGCAGGCCGAGCTTGGCGACGAGATCGAGCTGGGTTTCGAGGAAGTCGATGTGGTGCTCTTCGTCCGACATCAGTTTCTCGAACAGGTCGCGCGTGACGTAGTCCTTGGCGCCGTTGCAGTAATGCGCGGCCTCTTGATAGAGCGCGCGCGCCGACATTTCGGCGGCCAGGTCGCAGTCGAGGACTTCCTTGACGTCCTGACCGATGTGCAGCGGGTCGAGCACCTGCATGTTGGGAAAACCGTCGAAGAAGATGATGCGCTCGACCAGCTTGTCGGCGTGCTCCATTTCCTCGATCGATTCCTTGCGCCACTGCTTGGCGAGTGCCTTGTAACCCCAGTTGTCGAGCAGCCGGTAATGCAGCCAGTACTGATTGACGGCGGTCAGTTCATGACGGAGCGCCTTGTTGAGATAGTCGATGACTTTGGGTTCGCCCTTCATGACGCCTCACATCCTTCTTTCGATTTCCGCGCAGTCCACGTGGCTTCGCCGAGCACCAGCGAACGCCGGCACGTGCTTAGAATAGTTCTATGAAAGGCGGCGCAGGGTCAAGCAGCGGCGTCGCCGCACACGACGCACCGTAGGCAGAGTCAGTCGCGCTGTGGCGCGTGGGCCGCACACGCGCAGCCCGACGGACAGGAGCCGGCGGCGCCGAGCGCCTCGTTCATGATCTTGCGGATGGTGCGCGCACAGCGCCCGCATTGGGCGCTGCAGCCCAGGCAGCCGTACACTTGGCCGGTCGTGCGCGGCGCCGAACTGGCGCAGGCGCTGCGGACAGCCTTGTCGCTCAATACGTTGCAGGAACAGACGATCATCAGAGGAACCCGGCGGCGCCAAAATCCAATTCAAACTCGCGTAATTTGCTAATGGCCGCCTTGCGCCAAGTCAAAGCAAATCGCTGTTTAAAAACGTTCTAATCTATTGAAATATAATGACTTTTTGCCCCAGCGCAGTTCTGAATCGTTCTAGGTAGGCGACAAATGGCCGCCATCGGAAGGGCTTAGCCGCTTCCGCAAAAATTGCCCGGAAAGATGAGGCTGTTACGCCGCGGCCTTGCTCAGCGCATCGATGACGCTGTCGACTGCCGCCTCGACCACCGCCTTGTCGTCACCCTCGCCCATGACGCGGATCACCGGCTCGGTGCCCGATGGACGGACCAGCAGGCGTCCGTTGCGGCCAAGTTTCTGCTCCGCGCTGGCGATCGCGGTCTGGACGCCGGCGTTCTCCAGCGGCTTGCCGGCCTTGAAGCGCACATTCTTGAGCACCTGCGGCAACGGATCGAAGCGATGGCAGACTTCCGACACCGGCTTGTTGCGGCGCTTGACCACCGCAAGCACCTGCAGCGCGGCGACCAGGCCGTCGCCGGTGGTGGTGTAATCGGACAGGATGATGTGTCCGGACTGTTCGCCGCCGATATTGTAGCCGTCGGCGCGCATGCGTTCGAGCACGTAGCGGTCGCCGACCGGCGTGCGCAGGAGATCGAGGCCGATGCTGCCGAGATAGCGCTCGAGCCCGAGATTGGACATCACGGTCGACACGAGGCCCGGCTTCGTCAGCCGGCCGTCCTCCTTGAAGCTCTCGGCGATGACCGCCATCAACTGGTCGCCATCGACGACGTGGCCGCGCTCGTCGATGATCATGACGCGGTCGGCGTCGCCGTCGAGCGCGATGCCGATGTCGGCGCGCATCTCGCGCACTTTGCGCGATATGGCGGCAAGATCGGTTGAGCCGCACTCCTTGTTGATATTCATGCCGTCAGGCTCGACGCCGATCTCGATGACGTCGGCGCCCAATTCCCACAGCGCGCCCGGCGCGACCTTGTAGGCGGCGCCGTTGGCGCAATCGACGACGACGCGCAGCCCCTCCAGCGAAAGATGGCGCGGCAGCGTCAGCTTGGCGAATTCGATGTAGCGATCCTGCACGCCGTCGATGCGGCGGGCGCGGCCGAGTTCACTGCTTTCGGCGAGCTGTTTGGTCAGGTCGGAATCGAGCAGTTCTTCGATCTGCGACTCGACCTGATCCGACAGCTTGAAGCCGTCGGGACCGAACAGCTTGATGCCGTTGTCGTCGAACGGATTGTGCGAGGCCGAGATCATGACGCCGAGGTCGGCGCGCATCGAGCGCGACAGCATGCCGACGGCCGGCGTCGGTATCGGGCCCGTCAGCAGCACGTCCATGCCGACCGAGGTGAAGCCGGCGACCAAGGCGTTCTCGATCATGTAGCCGGACAGGCGGGTGTCTTTGCCGATCAGGACGCGATGACGATGGTCGCCATTGCGGAACATCAGCCCGGCGGCCTGCCCGACCTTGAGCGCCAATTCCGGCGTGATCACCTTGTTGGCCCGACCGCGAATACCGTCGGTGCCGAAATAACGACGAGCCATAACTCTACCCCTTGCGCGCGGCCAATACTGATAGCCGCCCGAATTGCGCTTATTGGCCGATTGCAGCGGCCGGTCCAGTCCCTTCCCGGCGGCCGCGGCCCGGTCTCATACTACGGGCAATGCCTTGTTCTTACGTCAAAATTTGTGAGTAATTCTTACCGGGCGCGGTTAATCTTTCCACAGCCGCGCCCGGCGGCACCCAAAACACCCGGCATTCCGGAGGCTTGGTCGGTGTGCTACCGGATTAACCGAAATGCCGTCAATAAACGGCACCTGTGAGAAACGCCCGAGAGCCGACCCATGAAAATCGCCGCCTGCATCGACGACCTGCGCCGGATCGCCAAGGCCCGCGTGCCGCGCGCCTTCTTCGACTACGCCGATTCCGGCTCCTACAGCGAGCAGACGCTGCGCGCCAACCGCGCCGACCTCGAGGCCATCATCCTCAAGCAGCGCGTGCTGGTCGATGTCTCGGCCCGCGACCTGACCACCACCGTGCTCGGCAAGACGCTCGCCGCGCCGTTGATCCTGGCGCCGGTCGGCCTGCTGGGCATGCAGCACGGCGACGGCGAGATCCTCGCCGCCCGCGCCGCCAACGACGCCGGCATTCCCTTCACGCTGTCCACCATGTCGATCGGCTCAATCGAGCATGTCGCCGAGGCGACCCAAAAGCCGTTCTGGTTTCAGCTTTACGTCATCAAGGATCGCGACTTCTCCAAGCAGCTCATGGACCGCGCCATGAAGGCCCAGGTCGATACGCTGGTGCTCACCGTCGATCTGCAGGTGCTCGGCCAGCGTCACCGCGACGTCCACAACGGCCTCACCGTGCCGCCGGAATTCCGCATCGCCAACGTCATCGACATCGCCACCAAGCCGGCCTGGGCCTGGAGCGTGCTCAACGCCAAGAGCTGGACCTTCGGCAACATCGCCGGCCACGTGCCCGGCATGGAGAGCGTCAACTCGCTGTCCGGCTGGACGCAGCAACAATTCGACCCGGCGCTGAACTGGAAGGACGTCGAGTGGATCCGTAAATACTGGCCCGGCAAGTTGGTGATCAAGGGCATCCTCGACGTCGAGGACGCCGGCATGGCCGTCAAGCTCGGCGCTGACGGCATCGTCGTGTCGAATCACGGCGGCCGCCAGCTCGACGGCACGTCGTCGTCGATCCGCATGCTGCCGCGCGTCGTCGATGCCGTCGGCCACCAGACCGACATCCTGTTCGACGGCGGCATCCGCACCGGCGCCGACATCGAGCGCGCGCTGGCGCTCGGCGCCAAGGCCTGCATGATCGGCCGCGCCTATGCGTGGGGTCTCGGCGCCCTCGGCGGGCCGGGCGTCGCCAAGGCGATCGACATCCTCAAGAAGGAGCTCAGCGTCACCATGGCGCTGACCGGCGTCGCCAAGGTGTCGGAGATCGACGGCCGCGTCATCGACGGCGGCGCGGTGCGCACGGCATCGGCGCGGGCGGCGGAATAAGGAATGCCCCGCCCCCAACCGCTGCAACTCGCCGCATTCCCCTACATCACCGACATCACCACGCGGTGGATGGACAATGACGTCTACGGCCACATCAACAACGTCACTTACTACTCGTTCTTCGACACCGTGGTGGCGAACTGGCTGATCGAGAGCGGCGTCCTCGACATTGCGACGAGCCCGGTGGTCGGCCTCGTGGTCGATACGCAGTGCAGCTACTTCTCGTCGATCGCCTATCCGGACAAGGTGCGCGCCGGCTTGCGCGTCGCCCATGTCGGCACATCGAGCGTGCGCTACGAGATCGGCATCTTCCGCAACGACGACACCACCGCGGCGGCGCAGGGCCACTTCGTGCATGTCTATGTCGAGCGGGCGACGAACAAGCCGGCGCCGCTGAGCGAGAAGCACAAGCAGGCGCTGGAGGGGTTGAAGCGCCTGTAGCCCGGATGGAGCGAAGCGAAATTCTGGAAATGCCGCCCCGGATTGCGCTGCGCTCCATCCGGGCTACAAGACAGCGTACCTACCGCCACCCCATCCCCGGCGCGACGTGCTTGAGGATCGCCTCGATCACATGGGCGTTGTACTCGACGCCGAGCTGGTTCGGCACCGTGAGCAGCAACGTATCGGCCTCGGCGATCGCCTCGTCGGCCTTCAACTGCTCGATCAAGGCATCCGGCTCGGCGGCGTAGGAGCGGCCGAAGATCGCCTTCTCCTTCTCGCTCAGGAAGCCGACCTGGTCCTCACTCTCATCGTGGCCGAAATACATCCGGTCACGATCGCTCACCAGCGCGAAGATCGAGCGCGACACCGAGACGCGCGGCTCGCGCGTATGCCCGGCCGCCTTCCACGCCTCGCGATAGAGCCGGATCTGCTTGGCCTGCTGGATGTGAAACGGCTCGCCGCTCTCGTCGATCTTCAGCGTCGAGGATTGCAGGTTCATGCCGAGCTTCGCCGCCCATTCGGCGGTGGCATTGGTGCCGGCGCCCCACCAGATGCGCTCGCGCAGGCCTTCGGAGAACGGCTCGAGGCGCAGCGCGCCCGGCGGATTGGCGAACATCGGCCGCGGATTCGGCTTGGCGAAGCCTTCGCCCTTGAGCACCTGGAGAAACACTTCGGTGTGACGCCGCGCCATGTCGGCGTCGCTCTCGCCCTCGGGCGGCGCGTAGCCGAAATAGCGGAAGCCGTCGATCACTTGTTCAGGAGACCCCCGCGAAATGCCGAGTTGCAGCCGGCCGCCGGCGATGAGATCGGCGGAGCCGGCATCCTCGGCCATGTAGAGCGGGTTCTCATACCGCATGTCGATAACGGCGGTGCCGATCTCGATGCGCTTGGTGCGCGCGCCGATGGCGGCGAGCAGCGGAAACGGCGAGGCGAGCTGCCGCGCGAAGTGATGGACGCGGAAATAGGCGCCGTCGGCGCCCAGCTCCTCGGCCGCGACAGCGAGCTCGATGGATTGCAGAAGCGCATCGGCGGCCGAGCGCGTGCCCGACTGCGGCGACGGGGTCCAGTGACCGAAGGAGAGGAAGCCGAGTTTTTTCATGGGGCTCATTTAGGCACGCGCCGCGGCGTTGTCGAATAGGCACAGGGATGACACTGGATCCCCGTGGTTCTTCACCCTTTGATCCGTCACCCTGAGGTGGCCGGCACAGCCGGCCCTCGAAGGGCGACGGCCCGGACGGCCGGCGGTTCATTGCCCGTCGTCCTTCGAGGCTCGCGCTTCGCGCTCGCACCTCAGGATGACGGGTTGAGGTTCGGACGTGCGTCATCGCCCGCATTCTTTGATCGGCCCCGGGCAGGCCGCCTTAAGGATTTTAGTCTGCGAACTGAGAAATATTGCCGAGCTTTCTGCGGCCTCTCGCTGAGGCGGCGTAGCACATCACGGGGTGCGCCGAACCCAAGTCGCCACGCTTATCTTGAGCGGGACCTGACGGCTATGGATCACCGCATAAAGCCCTGTGGCTAGCAGAGCGATCAGATTGAGCGAACTCGGGTTTTG
>JAHCKF010000057.1 GCA_026125925.1 Pseudolabrys sp. | reverse complement strand
AGGTCGATGATGTCGCGCAGGAAGACTTTGCCTTCGTTGAGTTCGTCGCGCCAGATGATGATGGCCTGGAACGTCAGCGGGCTCTCGCACAGGCCGGAGATCATGGCCTCGCGGCCGGCCTCGATGCGCTTGGCGATGGCGATTTCGCCTTCGCGCGACAGCAATTCGACCGAGCCCATCTCGCGCAGATACATGCGCACCGGATCGTCGGTGCGTTCGGACGGCTCTTTCTTCTCGACGGTGGCGAGCGCCTTGCCCTTGACCTCGACCATCTCGCGGCCGGTGTCGTCGTCATCATCGTCGTCGGCTTCGTCGGTCGCCTTCTCGCCGTCCTCGTCGCCGTCGGCGTCCTCGGTCTCGACCACGTTGATGCCCATCTCGGACAGCATCGCGAGCGTGTCCTCGATCTGCTCGGAGTTCACTTCCTCCGACGGCATCACGGCATTGAGTTGTTCATAGGTGACGTAGCCGCGCTTCTTGGCGGCCTTGATCATCTTCTTGACGGCGGCATCGGAGAGGTCGAGCAACGGCAGCGGGGTATCGGGGGCGCCCTCGGTGTCCTTCTCCGGCGCCTCGTCCTTGGCAAGATCCCTGGATTGGGTGGCCTTCGCCTTTGTCGCCATCTGCTTCTCCTGGACCTTCCCAGCCATCGCTTACTCCGCCTGCCCCAATCGACTAACGCAAAACCCGGCATCCCCGGCGCGGATGCCAAAAAAGGGCCGCCGCCGGGGAACAGGCAGGGCCCGAATCAGACCGCAGTGTCGTCGGCGGCCGCTTAAGCCCCGATTAACCGAATGATTCCAACGGGAAACGGTCTGGCTTCCCCGCCGGCCTAATTCGTCTATCCCCAAGTCCCCGTCCTAGTCCGTGACTCGGCCTGTCGTTCCGGTCAAGCCAAAAGGCTCGAAAAACCGCTCATTCCGGAGCGTTCGCTCGCGTCGCTGTCGGCGCCCCTCAGAGATTCTTGGCGCCCCGGCCGGACGACGCGCCGAACCCTTCGATCAGGGCTTCGGTGCCGTCCATGCGGGACAGCCGGTCTTTGACGTCGCGGAGCCGCAAATAATTCGCCTCACTGGCGTCCTGGCCCAAGGCCACTTCGGCATCCTTGAGCTCCTTAAGTAGGGAATGCCACTGCCGATGCAAGGCGACAAGCTGTTGCCAGGTCACCAAAACATCGTCCGGCGCGGCGTCCGGCCGCACGCCCCAGACCGAGGCCGTGGTGACCGCGGCAAAGACCCGCTCCAGCGTGTCGGCAAGGCCGCGGCCGGCCAATTCCGCGCGCAAAGTGTCGGATTCCAGACCCGCGCCGTGGTCCACCGAGTGGGCGGCAATGTCGATCAGGGCGGCTTTGAGCTTTTCCGCCTCGCCGTGGCGGAACTCGAGGGAGACGAGCTCCTCCAGGTGGTCGTGCAGCAGCCAAGGGTAGTTGATCGCCGCCTGCAGGATCAGCGCCTCGCGCGTCGGCACCGCGGTGCGGTGGCCGCGATGGACGGCGCTCGCCGCCATCTGCTGGCTGAGCACGACATAAGGCGCGTTGCCGCCAGGACCGCGCTGGCCGGAGCTACGCTGGCCGACCACGCGCGGCTGCCAGCCGGGCCGCCCACCCTGTCCACCAAAATTGCCGCCAAACGACCCGCGCTGCCCGCCGAAATTGCCGCGGGCGACGAAACCCGCCGGCTGCGCGGGGGCAAAGAAGGCGCGCAGGCGCTCGTTGAAATCCTGCCGGTAGTATTTGCGCACGCTTTCATCGGCGATCTGCTGCGTCACCTCGTTGATGCGCGCTTCGAGCGCCGCGCGGCGTTCCGGCGTGTCGAAGGAATGCCCTTCGGTCTCGCGCGCCCACAGCATCTGCGCCAAAGGCTTGGCGGCGCCGATGACATCGCGGATGGCATCGGGCCCGGCCGAGCGCAACAGGTCGTCCGGATCCTGGCCCTCGGGCAGCAGCGCGAAAGACAGGCTCTTGCCGGGCTTGAGGCGCGGCATCGCCAGATCGACGGCGCGATAGGCGGCGCGCACGCCGGCCTTGTCGCCGTCGAAGCAGAGGATCGGCTCGTCCGCCATCTTCCACAGCAGCGTGATCTGATCCTCGGTCAGCGCCGTGCCGAGCGGCGCCACCGCGCCGTTGTAACCGGCTGTCACCATGGCGATGACATCGACATAGCCTTCGACCACCACCACCGGCGCGCCGTCATGCGCGGCCTGGCGCGCGGCGGCGATGTTGTAGAGCGTGTGGCCCTTGTGGAAGAGCGGCGTTTCCGGCGAGTTGAGATATTTCGCCGCGACGTCCTTCTCCAGCGCCCGGCCGCCGAAGGCGATGATGCGGCCGCGGATATCGGTGATCGGAAACATCACGCGGTCGCGGAAGCGGTCGAACGGTACCGGGATGTCGTCGCCGGCGATCAGCAGCCCGGCCTCGACCATGTCCTGCGTCGAAATGCCGTGCGAGCCGAGATGCTCCTTCAGCGCATAGCGGTCGTTCGGCGCATAGCCGAGGCGGAACTTGACCTGCGTCGCGGCATCCAGCCCGCGATCGGCGAGATAGCCGCGCGCCTTGGCGCCGAGACGCGACGACAAAGTGGTCTCGAAGAACTTGGCCGCGATCTCCATGACATCGTGCAGCGTCTTGCGGTGCGCATCGCGCTGCTGATCCTCATGCGAGACCTTGGGCAGCGGCATGCCGGCCATCTGCGCGAGTTGCTCGACGGCTTCAGGAAAGCTGACTCCCTCCGTCATCATGACGAAGTCGAAGATCGAGCCGTTCTTGCCGGACGAGAAATCGAACCAGGCTTCCTTCTGGTCATTGACGAAGAAGGACGCGGTCTTCTCTTTGTTGAACGGCGACAGGCCTTTGTATTCGCGGCCCGAGCGGACAAGCTTCACCCGCCGCCCGACCACTTCCGATACCGGAAGGCGGGATTTCAACTCTTCGAGAAACTGGGGCGTGAAGCGCATGGACGCGGGATACCGATTCGAACCTCCCTTAATATAGGGAGTTGGGGACGGCGTTTCCTGAACATGGCCGGGAAGCCCGAAAGGCTCAGGTTTCCGAGGCTTTTCCTAGTTATTCACAGGGCTACTTAGGCTTGACTTCGTCAACATACGATTGTATATACAAAGCCGAGGATACGGTCGAAGAACCTTCCGTCCAGTTCGTGCGCCTGGGAAACGCACTTCAAAGAGCTGGATAGCAGGCGGTGTAGCTCTTCGAACCCGTCATGGCGAACGCTCGCGGTATGTTTTTATCGCAACCCATTTCATGGGACGGTTTGCTACGGCGGAAGATGATTTCGAGGCGGCCTTCGCGCATGTTCGCGACTTCGACTGCGATCAGAAAAAACGCGCCAGGACTTTTAGAGAGCGAGGCATCGACTTCGACGATGCGCGGCATGTCTTCGCGGGACCGATCATCACGAAACGTTCGGATCGTGATGGCGAAGTCCGCTACATGGTGTTCGGTTTCCTGGCCGATGTAGAAGTTGTGTATGTGTGTACGATCCGCGGCGACATCTGCTGGATCATGTCGGCGAGGCGAGCAAGACGCGATGAAAGAAAGAAATACCACAGCAAGCTCGCGCGAGACGCCGCGCAAGATCAAAAGTGATCTGGAGCGACTGCGCCGGACAACCGACGAAGAAATCGACGCCCAGATCAAGAACGATCCCGACTGGAGCGACGATTGGAATTGGGGCGAAGCCGTTCTCGTCATGCCGCCGAAGAAGAAGCCGATCTCCATCCGCCTCGACGAGGACGTGCTCGACTTCTTCAGAGGTGAAGGCGGGCAGTATCAGCGCCGCATCAATGCCGTGCTGCGTTCCTATATGGAGCAGAAGACGTCGAAGAAGGGCAAGAAGCGGGCCTGACACCTCATCTCGCCCCTGGAAACCACTCGACGTGGCTGTCGCCGCTGCGGCCGTAATAGACGACGCGGCGGCCGGCGATGTGAACGTGATAGCCGACGCAACCGGCTTCGAGCACACGCTCGCAGAATACCTTGTAATCAATATCGCCTTTCTGGATCGCCTTCACCGCCGCCTCGACCGAGGGTGCGGAGAATTCGGCTGCCGGCGCGCGCCCGATATCGTCGTTGGGAATGACACGGGACTCGCCGTCCGGCAGGAAAAAGGTTTTCTCGGAGCGGATGAGGTCGGCGTGGTAGCGCTCGACGCCGGCCTCCATCAGACGGCCGACGACTTCCGGAAACGTCATGCGGCTTTCGTCGGACGCGGCGGTGCATTCTTCGACGACGCAGCCAAAACGGGCATTCATGGCCTCACCTCCTCCGCGGCTTCGGTTCAATCGACGGGCATCTTGCGGATATCGCGGCGCGCAATGACGCCGCGCATCATGGTCTCGATGGCTTTGCGCTCGGCCGCCTTGAGGTGACCGAAGAATTCCCGCTCGTTAGCGTCGGCGAGCGCGGTGAGCTTCGGCACCAGCGCGCGGCCCGCCGCCGTGAGCGACAGCTTCTGATAGCGCCGGTCTTCGGTGTCGAGGCGCTGCGCGACCAAACCTCTGCCCATCAGGCGGTCGGCGAGCTTGGAGATGGCGCCGCGCGTCATGCCGGTCGCGTCGGCGAGTTCGCTCGGCGGGATGCCCTCCGTGTCGAACAGGAGGCGCAGCACCACCCATTCCGCGACCGAGACGCCGAGCGTCTCCACCCTGGCGGCGAAGGCGCCCGACACCTGGTTCGATACGGCGCGCAGCCAGTAGCCGAGATGGGATTCGAGCGAGGCGACGGCGCGCGGCATGGTGCGATCCAATTGATTTCCATGGAAACTATAGCAAGATAGTTTCCACGTCAACCATTGGAACCTGCGTCCAAAAAGCGGCCTGATCGGCCGGCTCCACCTCTTGCGCCGGGCTCGTCTCGATCAATATGGAGGCAATGAGCATGCCCCTTTGGATCGCGACTGGAATAGCGCTCGGCACCGGGCTCGGCGCCATGATGGACAATGGCGCGCTCGGCATCGCCGTTGGCGCGGCGCTCGGCGGCGCCATCGGCGCCTGGAGCCGGCGCCGGGGTCCTGACGATGCGCCGTAAGGCGACGGCTCAGCCGTTCAGCTTGGCTTTCACCATGCCGCTCGCCTTGCCGAAATCCATTTGCCCGGCGTATTTGCCGCGCAGGATGCCGATGACCTTGCCCATGTCCTTCATGCCGGCGGCGCCGGTCTCGGCGATGGCGGCCTCGATCGCGGCGGCGACTTCGGCGTCCGACATCTGCTTCGGCAGATAGGCCGAGATCACCGCGATCTCTTCTTCTTCCTGCTTCACCAGGTCGGGCCGCGCGCCCTTCTTGTACATCTCGACCGATTCCTGGCGCTGCTTGATCATCTTCTGCAGGATGCCGAGCACTTCGGCATCGCCGAGCGGCTTGCCGGTCGTGCGCGCTTCGATGTCGGCGTTCTTGAGCGTCGAGTTGACCATGCGCAAGGTCGAGACCGCGCGCTCGTTCTTGGCCTTCATCGCCTCGGTCAGGGCCTTGTTGATGTCGTCGCGGATCATCTCATCTCTCCTTCATGGTGCCGGCGCAGCGGCCCGCGCGCGCCAGCGAAATAGTGCAATCACGGCCCAGATAGCCTCGACGAGGCCGAAGGGCCAGGCGCCCTGCAGGAAGCCGTAAACCGAACCGAGCGCGCAGGCCACGGCAAAAATCAAGACCACCCAGGCGCCGCGATTCTCGAAGGCGTAGCACACGACCATTAACGTGACGGCAAAAAGGCCGAAAGCCGAGAGCGCATCCATCACTTCACCGGCTGATGACCCTGGTTTTCGCCGAACGCCTCCTCGCGATAGAGGCCGAGCGAATGCATGACCGGCAGATCATTGAAGCAGAACAGACAGGCGTCCTCGCTCGACGACGCATTGCCGTGCTCGTGGAACGCCCAGGAGGGCACGCAGAAGATATCGCGCTTCTTCCAGTCGAAGCGCTTGCCGCCGATGATCGAATAGCCCTCGCCCTTGGCGCATTGATAGATCGACGAGCCGGTGTGGCGGTGCGCGCGCGTCTTCTCGCCAGGCCGCAGCATCTGCATCGAAGCGCCGATGGTCTGCATCACCGGGCCGCCGGTGAGCGGGTTCACATAATTCATCAACACGCCATCGAACGGCGAGCCGTCGGTCGCTTTGCCGAATTTGGTGAGCGCTTCGTAAGTCGGCTCCCATTCGTATTTGAGCAGCGGCGAATAGGGCTTCTGCCAATCCTGCAACGCGGGCTGCAATCCCGGCGCGCCCCAGGTCATGGTCGCGTCATCGACGGCATAGGTGACCGGCTGCTTGAGGTCGGGATGCACCTTGTAAAAGTTGGCCTCCAGCGCATTGACCAGCGGAATGTCGAGGCCGTCCTGCCAAATGCAGTCGGTGCCGGAGGCTTCGACGCCGTGCTCGTGCCACGAGCCGTTCGGCGTCAAAACAAAATCATTCTCGCCGAGCGTCATCTTGTGGCCGTCGACGACCGTGTACGCGCCCTTGCCTTCCATGATGAACCGCAGCGCCGAGGCCGAGTGCTGATGCGCGCTGGCCGTCTCGCCGGCCTTCATCACCTGCAGACCGGAATAGAGCCAGCCGACCGCGGCCGCCTGCTCGCGCCGGCCGGGATTGTTGAGATAGATGACGCGGCGGCCGGCCTTTTCCGGGGCGACCAGTTCGATGGAGCGCAGCACCGGCTCGCGCAGGTCGGCGTAGCGCCACAGCACCGGCACGGACTCCGATTTCGGCTCCCAGGGCTCGATCTTGTTGGCCACGGTCCACAGCGCCGCGGCCTCGTATTTTTCGAGGTCGTTGTAGTAGGCGGTGAGTTCGGCCGTGTCCTCGACATTGGCCCGGCCGGCGACGTCTTCCCGGTACTGGTCGTGTCTTGCCGCGGTCATGGCCTGGTCTCCCTCAAATTCCGGTCCAAATGCGCGGGGACGGCCAAATCCGCCCCCTTGCCTCGCCCGCCATAATACGCAACTAAGAGGCTTATGACACAGGACAAAGCCGCCCCCGCGGGTGACTGGGCCGAGCCCAAGGCCACCGCGCTCATCGTGCTCGCCGATGGAACCGTGCTGGAAGGCTTCGGCATCGGTGCCGAAGGCCACGCCGTCGGCGAAGTGTGCTTCAACACCGCCATGACGGGCTACGAGGAAATCCTCACCGACCCGTCCTATGCCGGGCAGATCGTCACCTTCACCTTCCCGCATGTCGGCAATGTCGGCACCAACGAGGAAGACATCGAGTCGCTGAACATGGCGGCCCGCCCGGGCGCCTGCGGCGTCATCCTGCGCACCGACATCACCCAGCCGTCGAACTACCGCGCCACGCGGCCGCTTAACGACTGGCTGAAAGCGCGCGGCATCATCGGCCTGTCGGGCATCGACACCCGCGCGCTGACCGCGCTGATCCGCGAGAAGGGCATGCCCAATGCCGTGATCGCGCATTCGCCGACCGGCACGTTCGACCTCGAGGCACTCAAGAAAGAAGCGCGCGAATGGCCGGGCCTGGTCGGCATGGACCTGGTGCCGATGGTGACGTCGGCGCAGCGCTTCACCTGGGACGAGACCGAATGGGTCTGGGGCAAGGGTTACGGCCGCCAGGACAAGCCGGAATTCCATGTCGTCGCGGTCGACTACGGCATCAAGCGCAACATCCTGCGCCTCTTGGCGAGTGCCGGCTGCAAGGTCACCGTGGTGCCGGCAACCACCAGCTATGACGACATCATGGCGCTGAAGCCGGACGGCGTGTTCCTGTCGAACGGTCCAGGCGATCCGGCCGAGACCGGCAAATACGCGGTGCCAGTCATTCAACAAGTGGTGAATTCGGGCACGCCAACCTTCGGCATCTGCCTCGGTCACCAGATGCTCGGTCTCGCGCTCGGCGGCACCACGCTGAAGATGCATCAGGGCCACCACGGCGCCAATCATCCGGTGAAGGACATCACGACCGGCAAGGTCGAGATCACGTCGATGAACCACGGCTTCGCGCTCGACAAGGAGAGCCTGCCTTCAAGCGTCGAGCAGACGCACTTCTCGCTGTTCGACGGCTCCAATGCGGGCATCGCGCTCAAGGACAAGCCGGTGTTCTCGGTGCAGTACCACCCCGAGGCCTCGCCCGGCCCGCGCGACAGTCATTATCTCTTCCAGCGCTTCGTCGGCCTGATGCGCGAGAAGAAGAACGCGAAGGTTTAAGCCTGTCATGGCCGGGCTTGACCCGGCCATCTCGCTTAGGGACGCACAGTGCCCGCCTAAGCGAGATCACCGGGACAAGCCCGGTGATGACACTGTGTATGTGGCCTGACGTCAGGCACAAACTTTATGCCCTTCAAACTCGCGATCTTCGATTTCGACGGCACGCTGGCGGATTCGTTCCCGTGGTTCGCCAGTGTCATCAACGACACCGCCGACAAATTCCGCTTTCGCCGCATCGCGCCGGAGGAAATTGACGGCCTGCGCGGCAAGTCATCGCGGCAGATGATGCAGATCCTTGGCGTGTCGGCGTGGAAGCTGCCGTTCATCGCCCGCTACATCCGCAAGCGCAAGGCGCAGGACCTTCACGGCATTCCGCTATTCGCCGAAACGCATGAGGCGCTGCGCCGGCTGCACGGCGCCGGTGTCACCCTGGCCATGGTCAGTTCCAACTCGGAAGCCAATATCCGCACGATGTTCGGGCCGCAGACCGCGGCGCTGATCGCGCACTACGAATGCGGCGCGTCGATGCACGGCAAGGCGAAGCGCTTCCGGGTGGCGCTGCGCAAAAGCGGCATCGCGGCGCATGACGCCATCACGATCGGCGACGAATTGCGCGACGTCGACGCGGCGCGCGAGGCCGGCATCGCTTTCGGCGCCGTGACCTGGGGCTATACGCACGGCGCGGCGCTAAGGGCGGCTCGGCCCGACTTTGCCTTCGACACGTTCGACGAGATGGTGGAAACGATCGTGGCCCCGAAGCGTTGAGGCGCCATGCAGACACCCATCACCTATTTCTTCGCGGACGACGGCAAGGTGCCGAACAACCCGGCCCTGCCAATGCTGGTTTACAAGACCGCGCTCGATTTGAGCGGCAGCCGCGATCCGGAAGCCGAGATCGAGAAGCTGTTCGACGCCCATGACTGGGGTCATGGCCGCTGGCGCAATGGCATCTTCCCCTATGCGCACTATCACTCGATGATCCACGAGGTGCTCGGCATCGCCCGCGGCACCGCCAAGGTGCGCTTCGGCGGCGACGAGGGCGAGGTGCTCGACCTCGAACCCGGCGACATCGCCGTGCTGCCGGCCGGCACCGGGCATCAGCGATTGGCGGCTTCATCGGATCTGGTGGTCATTGGCGGCTATCCGCCAAGGGGTACCTACAACCTGTGCCGCGGCGACCGCCCGGCCGACCGGGAGGCCGCGCTGAAGACCATCGCGCAGGTACCGGTTCCGGGCAGCGATCCGGTCGAGGGCAAGGATGGGGCGCTGACCACCTTGTGGCGAAGCGCCTAACATGCGATTTCCGCTCGTCCCCGCGAAAGCGGGGACCCAGTGCCGCAACGAAAGCCTCTCCGGCTTGGCCTCTGGATCCCCGCGTGCGCGGGGATGAGCGGAGTTTGACGATCTGCCTGAGGTCTGAGTGGCATGGATTGGATCAGCTTCTACGATTTCAAGCACTCGGTGATCTATGTGAACGGTCGCCACCGCGACGTTCATTACGAGACCATCGCCAAGGACATCCGCGCGCGGCTGCCCTCGCCCGACGCCATCGTCATGGACTATGGCTGCGGCGAAGCGACGAGCGCGGCGCTGGTGGCGGAAGCCTGCCAGCATCTCACCTTGGTCGAGGCGGCGCCGAATGTGCGCGCGGCGCTGCGCGAGCGCTATGCGTCAAACCCGAAAATGTCGGTGATGAGCCCGGACGAGGCGGCGGCAACGGCCGATCACTCGGTCGACATGATCGTGCTGCACTCGGTGGCGCAGTATCTCACCGCCGAGGAACTCAAGGCGATGATGACGACGTTCCACCGGCTATTGAAGCCGACCGGCACCTTCGTGCTCGGCGACATCGTGCCGCCGCAGATGGCCTCGGTCTGGGCGGCGCTGTCGTTGCTCAAGTTCGGCGCGGCCAACGGCTTCTTCTGGGCGGCAGTCGGCGGCCTCATCCGCATCCTGGTGTCGGACTATTTCACGCTGAAGAAGACGCACGGCCTGTCGCACTACACCGAGGCCGACATGCTGGCCAAACTGAAGGCCGCGGGCTTCGCGCCGAAACGCGCCCCGCACAATATCGGCCACAACCGGCACCGCATGACGTTTTTGTCCAAGCCGGTGTGACGGCGACGTGGTTAACGGTGGCGTTAACCGCAATCCAAAATGCCGCACCGTATTAACGACCTTGTGATCGGCCCGGTGTAGGCTTTTGTCATGGCCCGGTGGCGGAGCGCGTACGCAAAGGACCCTGCAAGGTCCTTCACCCTGGTTCAAATCCAGGCTGGGCCTCCACTCTCTTCTCCTGCGTCGTCAGGACGTCTTTTTCGCTGTAGCCGCCAAGGTCTTCGACACGCGCTCAAGCAGGAAGCGCGCCGGCGCTGACAGCGTCCGCTCCCTCAACGTCAAAACGCCAAGTCGCCGCTGAATAGCGGGCGCCACCAGCGGCCGCATCGCCAGCGCGCGATGGCTGAACATCGCCAAAGTCAGTGACGGCAGCGCGGTGATGCCGAGCCCCGCGCTCACCAAAGTGACGGCCGACAGGATCTGCTCCACCTCGTAGCGCGGGCGGATGACGAGTTCGGTCTGGCCCATCGCGGTATCGGCAAAGCGCCGCACCGACGTCGTCGCCGACAGCGCGATGAACGGATAATCCACGGTGTCCTTCCACGTCACCGTCTTCAGCCGCGCCAGCGGGTGGTTGCGTTTGCACACCAGATAGAACGGATCGGCGCCGAGTTCCTCGAAATGCAGTTCGGGATAGGCCGCGGCCTGCGTCGTCACGGCGAAGTCGACGACGCCGTTGCGCAGGATCGCCACCGCGCGCTCCTGCAAAACGTCATGCACGCTGACATCGATCTCCGGATACTCCTTGGCGAAGGCGCCGAGCGCTTCGGGCAGCACGGTGGCGGCGACCGATGGCAGCACCGCGACCGACACGCGGCCGCGCTTGCCGGCGGCGCGCGCGCTGATGCCGGACAGCGCCGCTTCGAAGTCGCGCACCAGATCGTCGGCAACCGCCGCCAGGTCGCGGCCGTCGGCGGTGAGAATGAGCGAACGCGTGGTGCGATCGAACAACCGCAGGCCAAGTTGAGTCTCGATTTTCGAAATGGTGCCGGACAGGCTCGGCTGCGAAATGCCGAGCCTGTCGGCGGCCTCGCTGAAGGAGCGGGCGCGGCTCGCCGCGACGAAAACCTGAAGCTGTCTCAAAGTTATATTCATAAGTCTCGATTATATATCAGGCACAATCCTTCCTTGACACCTATTTGTTTTCCGATTTCGATGCGGCCGACAAGAACGTCTCGAGGAAGCGTGCATGGTGGAGCGACTATTGGTCGGCGCCGGCGCCGGTTATTCCGGTGACCGTATCGATGCCCCGATCGCCGTGGTGCGCGATCTCAAGGCCTCCGGCGAACGCGCCGCCATCATTTTCGAGACCCTCGGTGAACGGACACTGGCGCTGGCGCAGCTGCGCCGCCGCGAAAACCCGGAGCTCGGCTACGAGCCGAAGCTCAAAGCCCTGCTGACGCCGGTGCTGAAGGACTGCGTCGAGAACAAGATTTCCATCGTCGGCAATTTCGGCGCCGGCAATCCGCCGGCGGCCGCCAGGCTCATTGCGCAACTCGCCGCCGAGCAGAAGGTGAACGCCAGGATCGGCGTCGTCACCGGCGACGACATGCTCGGTCCGGAAGGCCTGGAAGTGCTGCGCGCATCGAGTAACGAATTGCCGGACGACAGACTGCTCGTCTCGGCCAATGCCTATCTCGGCGCGGCGCCGATCGTCGAGACGCTCGGTGAAGGCGCCGACATTGTCGTCACCGGACGCGTCGCCGATCCGTCGCTGACATTGGGACCGCTGATCCATGCCTTCGGCTGGCAATACGACGACTGGCATCGCCTCGGCGTCGGCACCATGGCCGGGCATCTGCTCGAATGCGGCGCGCAGGTGACCGGCGGCTATTTCGCCGATCCCGGTTTCAAGGACGTGCCGCAGCCGGAGAATATCGGCTTTCCCATCGCCGCCATCGAACGCGATGCGAGCTTCGTGATCGGCAAGGCACAGGGCGGCGGTCTGGTCGATCGCCGCACCGTCGCCGAGCAACTGCTCTACGAGGTGCATGATCCGGCGGCGTATCTCACGCCCGACGTCACCGCCGATATCAGCAACGCCGAGATCGTCGAACTCGGCAAAGACCGCGTCCGTGTCGACGGCATCACCGGCCACCAGCGGCCCGACACGCTCAAGGTCACCGTCTGCTACGACGGCGGCTACATCGCCGAGGGCGAGATCTCCTATTACGGGTCCAATGCGCTGGCGCGGGCG
>JAHCKF010000056.1 GCA_026125925.1 Pseudolabrys sp. | reverse complement strand
CTGCTTGCGCAGGTGCAGCCAGTTAATGGTGTAGATGATCTGCAGATGGCGCGGCAGCAGGCGGCCGAGCAGGTCCACCGGCCAGCTTTCCAGCGCTTCCGGCAGCAGCGTGTGGTTGGTGTAGCTCAATGTCGCGCGCGTAATCGCCCACGCCTTGCTCCACTCCACTTCCTGCTCGTCGATGAGAATGCGCATCAGTTCGGCGACCGCGATGGCCGGATGCGTGTCGTTGAGTTGGACGGCAGCGTGGTCGGGCAGGGTATCGACCGAGCCGACCTCGTCGATGTGGCGGCGGATGAGGTCCTGCAAGGTGGCCGAGGTGAAGAAGAACTCCTGGCGTAGCCGCAATTCCTGTCCGGCCGGCGTGCCGTCATTGGGATAGAGCACGCGGGAGATCGCCTCGGCGCGGGCGCGCGCGGCGGTGGCGCCGACCAGGTCGCCGCGATTGAACGTGTCGAGATGAATGGGGTCGGCGGCGCGCGCCGACCAAAGCCGCAGCGTATTGGCGTGACGGCCGCGCCAGCCGACGATCGGCGTGTCATAGGGCACGGCGAAGACGACCTCGTCCGGATACCAGATGGCGCGCGCGGTCGGTTCGGCGGCGCCGGCGTAGTCGACGCGGCCGCCGAAGCCGATCGGCATGCGCGTGTCGGCGCGGATGAACTCCCACGGATTGCCGGTGACCAGCCAGTCTTCCGGCACTTCGTGTTGCTGGCCGTCGAAGATGCGCTGCTCGAATAAGCCGTTCTCGTAACGAATGCCGTAGCCGAAGGCGGGTATCTGCAGCGCCGACATGCTGTCCATGAAACACGCGGCGAGACGGCCGAGGCCGCCGTTACCGAGTGCGGCGTCCGGCTCGCCGGTGCGCAAACGTTCGAGGTCGACGCCGAGGCCGGCCAGCGCGCGGCGCGCCGGCTCCACCATGCGCAAATTGGTCAAGGCGTCGAACAGCAGCCGCCCGATGAGAAATTCGATGGAAAGATAGTAGACGCGCTTCTTGCGGTGTTCACGCGTGGCCTGGCGCGACGCCATCCACACATCGACGATGCGGTCGCGGATCGCCAGTGCCGTCGCGTGGTACCAGTCGTTGTCGGTCGCGGTATCGAACGTCTTGCCGAGACCGTAGGTCAGCTTGCGTTCGATGGACTGGCGGAACGCGGCTTCGACCGTGGCTTGGTCGGGCCTCGCAATCATGGCGATCTTGGGAACCTGTTGCGGCATTCGAGCGACCCGGAAAAATGGCGTGGTTCTGAAATCCGGCGCTTCGATCGTAAACCGGCGGCGCGGGGCGACAAGCCTCCCTATCGCGCGCCTTCGCGGCCACAATTTGTCAAATGAGGCGGCCGGGTTCCAGTGGAACTTCGGCGGCCCTTGTTCCCCGAACATGTCGAATTAGGGGGCTGCCGGTCACGCGGCCTCAGAGGCTGAGTCGGCGCTCGATCCAGCAGCGCCGCGAATCAGATCGATTAGTTTTTCTGAATCGCCAGGAGCCGCATCGCCGCGCCAGGCGACGTGCTGATCCGGCCGCACAAGGGTCAGCGCGTGACGATACACCTCGGCTCCCGTCGCGCGCGGCAGGTCAAGGATTCTCAACGGCACGTGACGCGCGCTCGCCGCGGCGGTGAGGCTCGATACATCCACCGCCGGATCGAAGCGCAGCAGCGTGTAGTCAGGCCCAAGTGCGTCGTAGAGCGAAGAGCCGTCCGCGAGCCAGAGATGCGGCGCGCGGCAGCCGGGCACAGTCGAAGGCTCGAAGCTGCCCATGGCATAGGCCGGTGGTTCGCCGTCGTCGTAAGCGACCAATGGCGAACGATCGTAGTAGTAGCCGAAGTTCAGGCCGGCGCAGCAATATTGCTGGACGTTGAGATCGTAAAGTTCCTGGCCGAACGCCGCGCGCACCGCATCACCTTCCGGTCCCGGCGCTTCGATGGCCTCAGGCACACCGCGCCGCCGCTTCGACATTTCCTCGGCGTGGCGCATGGCGAAATGCGAGACCTGTTGCGTGATCGGCTGACGCTCGGCTTCGTGGGCATCGAGGATAGCGGCCGGTGCCCAGCCGCTGAGATGCGCGGCGAGGAGCCAAGCCAGATTGGCGGCGTCGGCGATGCCGGCATTCATGCCGTAGCCGGCATAGGGAACCCAAATGTGCGCGGCGTCGCCGCAGATGAAGACGCGGCGGTCGCGGAAGCGATCGGCGACGAGGCGGCGGCCGAACCAGTCTTCCTTGCTGACGATGTCATAATTGAAGTCGGGACCGACGCCGAGAATGGTGCGGATCGCCCAGTCGCGATCGACGGAATCGAAATCCGCTTCCTCCTCGCGCAAATAATTGTGCACCAGCCACAGTTCGCGGCCGTCGATGGCGTAGATGTTGCCGCTGCGGCGCGGATTGACCGTGAACGAGGCCCAGGCGGGCGGAACTTTCGTCAGCGAGAGAAGCTGCGGCGCGCGGATCAGGGTCGATTGCACGCGCTGCACAACAGCGTCGCCTTCGAGTTTGGCGCCGATCTGCCGGCGGATCTCGGAGCGGCCGCCGTCGCAACCGATCATGTAGGCGCAGTGAATGGCAAAGCTCTCGCCGTTTGTGAGATCGACCGCGGCGGCGGTGACGCCGTCGGTGGTCTGCGCGAAGCTGTCGATCCGCGTCTGGCTGAGAATGCGAATCTTCGGCTGCGCGGCCGCATGCGCAAACAGGATGGGTTCGAGAAACAACTGGTTGATGCGATGCGGCGGCTCGGGCGTTGGCCACCACGTATCCGGCCCGCCTTGCGCGGTGTAGCGATCACGCCGGCACGGGATCGGAATGCGCGTGATCTCTTCACCGACGGTCGACGTCCGGTACGACACGTCGTTCGGATAGTCTTCGGGCAGGCCGCTGTCGCGCAGAATGCGGGCGATGCCGAGACGCCGGAAGATCTCCATCGAACGAGCCGCGACGTGGTTGCACTTCACGCTCGGCGGTTCGCCGGGCCCGCGGATTTCAGCCACCGTGACGTCTATACCCCGCCACGCCAGATCCAGCGCGAGCGTGAGGCCGACCGGCCCGGCGCCGACGATGAGGACGGATGTCGTGGAATCGCGTTCTGAGGCAGTCATGGTTTCTCGGATCAAGGTTGTGGACTTCAAGTCGGTCGGGCGCGGCGCGCCATCGCACGGCTCATGGCGCGCCGCTGCCGCCGTTCAGTTGATCGTCGCCCCGGCGCTGCGCACAACGCCAGCCCAGCGACCGATCTCGCTCTTGATGTAGGCGTCGAACTCCGACGGCGTATCGGATGCCGGCTGCAAGCCAACCTTGGTGAATGCGGCCTTCGTCTCGGCATCGGCGCTGAAGGCGCGCAACTCGTCGCTCAGCTTCTTGACGACGTCGGCAGGCATGCCGGCAGGGCCTACGATGCCTTGCCACGCGGTCGCCGAATAGTCCGGCACGCCGGCCTCGGCGATCGTCGGAACCTCGGGCAGCGCGTCGAGCCGCGTTTCCGTCGTCACGCCAAGCGGCACGACTTTGCCGCTGCGGATTTGCGACAGCGCCGGGGCGAGATCCGAAATCATAACCGAGACGTGGTTGCTCAGCAGGTCCATCATCGCCGGGGCGCTGCCCTTGTAAGGCACGTGCGTGACGTTGATGCCGCTCATGCTCTTCAGCAGTTCCATGAACAGATGATGCGGCGAACCGTTGCCGGCGGAGCCGTAGTTCAGCTTGCCCGGTTCCGACTTGGCGAGCGCGATGAAATCTTTCATCGACTTCACTTTCAGCGACGGGTTCGCCACCAGAACGAAGGGGACGTTGGCGACGAGGCCGATAGCGGTGAAATCCTTGGCCGGATCGTATGGCAGCTTCTTGTAGAGCGAGGCATTGATCGCCAGCGTGGTGCTGGTCGCCAGCAGCAAGGTGTAGCCGTCGGGCGCCGACCGCGCGACATGCTCGGCGCCGATCAGCGTGCCGGCACCCGGACGATTTTCGACGATGAAAGTCTGGCCGAGTTTGTCTTGAAGTCGTTTTGCGACGAGGCGCCCGAGAACATCGCTGGCGCCGCCCGGCGCGTATGGCACCACGATAGTCACGGTGCGGCTCGGATAACTCTCGGCAGAAGCGGCGGCGCTGACGGTGACGGCTGTAAGTACTGCGAAAGCGAGGCTTCGCAGTGCCAGACTGGAACGGTGGCGTGTGGTGGCGGTCATGGCGTCCTCCCTGTTGCGGCCCGCGATGGCTTCGCGGGGCTTGCGTTTGGCCGCAGGACGTGTCCAGCTATCGGACACCCGCGGCCCGTTTCGCGTTGGGCAGTTTCTTAACATGATAAGTAAATCGGCTCAAATGCTCCATAAATCGACGCCAAAAGCGAACGGCCGGGGCAGCAAGATCGATCGTCCATTTAACGGACAAAAGCAGAGAAGTCCGAAGCCTCGGGACAGCGGCGCCGGCAGTTTCGCCCGGGCGAGAACCGTTCTCGACGCCATCGCGCGCGCCGGAGAGTCGGGCGCGGAGTTGCGCGAATTGGTCGCCACGACGGGGCTCGCGCGCCCGACGTTCTATCGGGCGGCGGCGATGCTGGCCGCCGCCGGCTGGATCGAGCGCGATGTGACCACGCGCCGGTTCTTCCTTGGTCTGGAAATGCTGGCGCTCGGGGCGGGCGCGCTGGCCGTGCGACCGCTGACACGCATTGCTACCGTCCCGCTGGCGAAACTCGCCGCCGATATCGAGCAGCCGGTCTATCTGGTGGTTCGATCGGGCATGGATTCGCTGTGCATCAGCCGCGATGACAGCAGCCGCGGCATCCAGACACTCGTTCTGCAGGTCGGCAGCCGCGAGCCGCTCGGCATCGGTGCCGGCAGCATGGCGTTGCTCGCGGCGCTGCCCGAGGATGACATGCAGGCCTTCGTCGAAGCCAATCGCCCGCGCTACCGGGCGCGGCCGGGTTTCAACGAACCAGACTTCGACAGCGAACTGGCGAAAGCGCGCAAGCGCGGCTTTGCCGCGCACGACGGTGTCTTCACGTCGGGGGTCAGCGGCATCGGCGTCGCCGTGACCGACAGCGCCGGCTATCCGCTGGCCGGCATCAGTACCGCCTTCATCAGCGCGTGGCTGCCGCCGAACAAACGGCCGATGGTCGTCGATTGTATCGCCAAGGCCGCGCGCGACATCGCCGCGCGTCTTCAGGGCCGCTGACCGGGCCGTTACAGCCGGTTCATCTCATACTCTTCGATCGAATAGCCGAGCTGCGACAGGCCCTCCTCGAGATGGTCGCCGAGCATCGGCATGCCGAGAAGATAACTGGCGGTGCGCTTGTTCCAGGCGCGGGCGGCCTCGGCACGAATGTCGACCCAGTCGGCAGCGGTGTAATCGTCGCGCCCCAGCCACACCAGCGCGACGAGGTCGATCTGCTCGTCTTGCGACAGCGCGTTGATGAAAGAGGTGATTTCCTCGACGGTCGGGTCGTCCTTGTGGTCCTCGAGAACGGCCGCTTCCATGTCATCGGAAGGATTGGATGCAGGATCGGGTTCGGTGACGATGTCTTTGACGTCGAACTCGCGGGCTTTGACGATAAGGAAGAAGACCTTCTCGGGCGAGATCGTGAGTTCGACCTTGTCACTGTCCGGTTCGACGGTTTGAGGTTTCCCAGCCATCGCGGCCTCCCTGATCGGTGATCGTCATGCTGACGACGTCCGGCCGCCGGCACCTTGCGCCAGATCAACTTGGCCCGCTATCGGCGGCGCGGATGGTGTCAGGCTGCGCTGGCGGCCTTGTGCAACGCGCCATTTTTCGTGTTTCGGCGTCTTCTTTGATCTAGCGCAAGGCAGAAGTTCCGCGGAATTTGCGTGCTGTCGCCGAAGTCAACAGAGGAGGCGATGGAATGCGAAAGATACTTGCTTTGGCCGTTGTGGCCACGCTCGGCCTGGGCCTGGCGGGTTGCGAGACTGCGCGTCAGGATCGCGTTGCCGGTGGCGCCCTGATCGGCGCGGGCACCGGTGCCCTGATCGGCGGGCTCGCCGGTCGTTCGGCCGGCGCCGCGGTCGCGGGCGGTCTGATTGGCGCCGCTGCCGGTGCCATCATTGCCGACGAAACGCGGCCCGGCCGTTGCTACTGGCGCGACCGTTACGGCCGCCGTCACTACACGCGCTGCCGTTGAGCGGCGTCATCCAGGCGGCCCGGGCTCTTGGCAAGAGCCTGGGCCGCATGCGCCTAGCCGAGGCTTTCGGCAAACAACGATGGTGGCGATCATGGAAACACCGGTCGAGATTGATTTTCAGGGCGTGGATCCCGATCCGCGCGTGCGCAACACGGTCGCGACGCATGTCACCCAACTCGAGGAGCGGTTCGGCCGCATCACGGCAGGGCGCGTCGTATTGAAAGGTCCAGGCGGCCGCCATCGCTCCGGCGGGTTGTTCGAGGTCAGTATCCGGCTTGCTCTGCCGGAAGGCCGTGAGGTCAATGTGGGTCATACCCGGCAGAACGACGAGCGCTATTCAGATCTGCCGTTCGCCATCAACGACACCTTCAAGCGCGCACGCCGGCAACTGCAGGATCAGGTGCGCAAGATGCAGGGCGACGTGAAGACGCATGACGGCCCGCCCGTCGGCATCGTCGTCGAACTCGATCCGCTCGGCGAATTCGGCTTCCTCGAGACGCCGGACGGCCGTGAGATCTATTTCCATCGCAATAGCGTCCTCGGCGGCAATTTCGCCAGGCTCAAGGTCAACTCGCACGTCTCCTACGCGGAAGAGGCGGGCGACAAGGGCCCGCAAGCGAGCACGGTCAGGCTGCTGGAGAAGCATAGCCTCAAGCAGTGACGCGGACGTCAAGCGCGCCCGATGGTGATCGTGGCTCCATCGAGAGCGCCGGCGACACCGTCGCCCAAGTGCTCCATCACGGCGCCGATATTGCCGTCGGCCGACATCGTAGCGGCCTCGAACTTGAGCCAGAGATCGGCGCAAGCCTGTCCGAAAGTCTCCGCGTCGCGGATGTCGTACTCGTCCGCGTAGAGCACCTTCGCGCTCTTGCCGATGCCAAGTCGCATTTTCATCGCCGATCTCCTCACACCGCCGCCATCGGCATCAGACAACGCGAGCCGCGCCGCCATGCCTTGACCCATGTCAAGGAGCGGCGGCGCGCCGGACTATTCGTCGTCCTCATCGTTGGCCGCGACGATGCCGACGATCTCCGCGGCCGCCCCCTTGATCGGCGGCTCGGCGCCGAACACATCGGGATCGCCCGCGAGCCACAGCGAGGCCTGCTCGACTTCGGCCACGGTCGGATGCAGCGCCAGGATCGCGAGCATCTGGTCGATTTCGAGCGGGCCGAGAATGCTGGTGACGTCATCGCGTGTGGCGGCGTGGTTGCCACCGGTGTCGGGCTTGGTCATCATATCCTCCCATCTATCATCGTGCGGCCGGGTGCGTGGATGAGGCGGTGCGGTCGAGCAGCGCGATCACTTCGTCATCGCTCACCTGGCGGAAGTCGGCGTAATAGGCGCCGATGGCGCCGAAAAAGGTGTGGCTTTCAAGGCAGATGACGGCGTCGCATTCACCCTGCAGTCTCGAAAGTGTATCGGCCGGCGCCACCGGCACGGCGAGCACGATCCTGCCGGCCTTGCGTTCGCGCATCGCCTGCAACGCGGCGCGCGTCGTGGCGCCCGTGGCAATGCCGTCATCGACGACGATGACGGTCCGGCCACTGACGTCGGGATGTGGCCGGCCGGCGAGGTAAAGCTGGCGGCGGCGCTCGATCTCGGCGATTTCACGACGGCGGACTTCGTCGAATTGCTTGCTGTCGACGCCGCATGACGCGATGACGTCATCATTGCGAATCGTGATCGGCGCCGGGCCGTCGACTACGGCGCCCATCGCCAGTTCGGGCTGAAACGGCACGCCGATCTTGCGCACCAGGATGAGATCGAGCGGCGCGTCGAGCGCGGCCGCCACTTCGGCGGCCACCGGTACGCCGCCGCGCGGCAAGGCCATCACGATCGGCTTTTCGCTCTTGTACTCGCCGAGCGCCTTGGCGAGCTGGCGTCCGGCCTCGATGCGGTTCGTGAACGGCATTCAGGCCCTCGAAGTTCTGTCGCGCGATGCCGGCGCCAAACAATCGGCGAACCAGCGGCTGGCCAGCGCGATGACCGTTTCCATGGCGCCACTCTCCGGAAACAGGTGGCTGGCGCCGGGCACGATCTCCAGCGCCTTCCTGGATTTGAGCTGCGCGTAGGCCTGCTCGTTCAGCGTGATCACGACATCGTCGTTGCCGCCGACGATCAGCAGCGTCGGCGCGGTGACGTAGGGCAGCGCGGCGCCCGCCAGATCCGGTCGTCCGCCGCGTGAGACGACGGCGCCGATGCGTGAGCCGCGTTCCGCCGCGGCCATCAGCGCCGCGGCCGCGCCGGTGCTGGCGCCGAAGACGCCGATCGGCAGCGCCGCGAGTTCGGCCTGCGCGCCGGCCCAATGAACGACGTCGCCCAGGCGGTTCGCCAGCAGCGAAATGTCGAAGATGTAGGCGCGATCATTCTCTTCGTCGGCCGTGAGCAGATCGAACAGCAGCGTGGCGATGCCTTGTCCGTTCAGCGCCTCGGCGACCAGGCGATTGCGCACGCTGAACCGGCTGGAGCCGCTGCCGTGGGCGAAGATGACGAGCGCCCAGGACTCGCGCGGCACGCGCAGGTCGCCTTTGAGCCGCAGCGGCCCGATTGCCACCTCGCGCTCGATCGCCAACTGGTCCGGTCGTGCCGACATCGCCGCCTGCCGCAAAGTCTGCATCGCACTATGACCTGGCGGCGGCGCGGCCAAATTGAGCGAAATCAAACGCGCATTCACGAAAGACGTTAGAAAATCAGAAACTTGGGAGAGGCTCGTGCAACTGACCGCAGCCGGGAATGGCGCGCCGGCGCTGGCCGACAAGGTCGCGTTTCTCAGCCGGCCGCAGGCTACGATCCGGCGCCGGCCATGGTGACGCCGCTCGAGACCCACATGTCCTGGCCGGCGATCGCGTCTACAAGCTGAAGAAGCCGGTGCGCTTTCCCTATCTCGACTTCTCGACTCTGGGGCGGCGGGAGGCCGCCTGCCGTGCCGAACTGCGGCTCAACCGGCGGCTCGCGCCGGACGTTTATTGCGACGTCGTACCGCTCGTCATGCGCGGCGGCGCGCTGGCGCTCGGCGGCGACGGGCCGCCGGTCGATTGGCTGGTAGCCATGAAGCGTCTCGACGAGCGCTTCACGCTGGAGCGCCTGATCGAGGACGGACGGGTGACCGCGGCGCATCTCGATCGTCTGGCGCAGACGCTGGCGCATTTCTATCGCAGCGCGCAGCCGGTGTTTCTGTCGCCGGCCGTGCATATGGCCGACTGGCGCAAGGGCTTCGACGACAACAAGCGCGTGCTGCTCGATCCACGCTTCGGCTTGCCGGCCGGCATCGTGCGTGAGATCGATCGCGTGCAGCGGCGGTTTCTTGCCACGCGCGGACCGGCGATCGCTGCGCGGCTTCGTCATCGCCGCGTCATCGATGGCCATGGCGACTTGCGGCCGGAGCACATCTTCCTCGGGGAGCGCGTCAGCATCATCGACTGTCTCGAGTTCAACGACCGGCTGCGCATCAACGACCCGTTCGACGAAATCGCCTTCCTGGCGCTGGAGTGCGAACGGCTCGGCGCCGCATGGGCCGGCCAATATTTGTGGCGCCGCATGAAGGTGCTGTTGCGCGACGGCCCGGCGGATGAACTGTACGCCTTCTACCGCTGCCATCGCGCCACCTTGCGGGCGCGGCTTGCGATCGCGCATCTTTACGAGGATCATCCGCGTAAACCGGAGAAATGGCCCCGGTTGTGCCGGCAGTATCTCGGCATCGCGGCGCGCAGCGCGCGGCAATTGGAGCAAATGCTCAGACCGCCATCAGGTCGCTGAGGCCGAGATTGTCGTGCAGACGGCGGATGCTCGCGGCGATCAACGGCGCGGCGGACAGCACGGTCAGCTTGTTCATGGCCGCCGCGCCGGCCAGCCGGAATGGCGGCACGCTGTCGCTGATGACCAGCCGATCGATGGCAGGATCGGCCAGCACCTCGGCCGAGCCGGCCATGAACAGGCCATGCGTCACCAGCGCGATGACTTGCACCGCGCCGGCGGCGCGCGCCGCGCGCGCCGTGCGCACCAGAGTGGTGCCGGTGCTGATCAGGTCGTCGACGATCAAAGCAGTGGCGCCGGCGACGTCGCCGGCGAACAAATCGCCGGACACAACGCCGGCGCTGCGATATTTCTCGGCCAGTCCCTTGCGCACCGGGCGGCCGAGCGCGGTTTCCAGCGCTTCACGCAACTGTTCGGCGCGCTTCATGCCGCCGGCGTCCGGCGAGATCACGGCGAGCGGCACGCCCGTCAAATTCGCCCTGGCATAATCGACGAACAAAGGCGTGCCGGTCAGCGCCACGGTCGGGCAGCGGAAGGCGTTCTCGAAGGCCGCCGGATTATGTACTTCGAGTGTGACGATGCGGTCGGTGCCGACGCTTTCGAACAGCGCGGCGACATAGCGCGTCGTTACCGGGTCGTTCGGCTTGGTGCGGCGATCCTTGCGCGCGTAGCAGAGATAGGGCGTCACCGCGGTGACCCGCGCGGCGCCGGCATCCTTCAATGCGCCGATGAAGAACAAGAGACGGCACAAATTGTCATTGGCGCTCTCGAGCGGCCCGCCATGTGTGCTCTGCACGACGTAGACGTCGGCGCCGGCGACATCGTCGAGCGGCCGCGCCTTGTGTTCGCCGTCCTCGAAGGCGCGCTCTTCGTGCAGGGCCAGCGGCTCGCCCAATGCCTCCGCCACCGCGCCGCCGAAGGCTTTCGTGGCGTTGAGGGCAAAAAGCTGGAGCGGCGTCCCGGATGGAACGGTTGCCATCGTGTTGAGCCCCGTGTCGTTCGGCTCTGATCTTGCGAACGCTATTCTAATGAGCGCAGCGTGCGGTCACGCATTGACGTGCATCAAGCGGGCAGAGGCGGATTCCGCTATCCGAATGGGGCGTGCCCGCGGCCATCGGCAAGGTGAATGGGAATGACGATCCGCAATCTCGACAAATTGTTTCGTCCGGCCTCCGTTGCCATCGTCGGCGCCACCGACCGGCCGCACACGGTCGGCGCCGCGTTGATGCACAGCGTCACGCAGGCCGGCTTCAAGGGGCCGATCTATCCGGTCAACCCCAAGGGCGGCAGCCTTCACGGCCTGCCGGTGTTCGCCAATATCGCCAGCCTGCCGGACGCGCCGGATCTCGCCGTCATCGCCACGCCGCCGGACAGCGTGCCGTCGCTGATCGCCGAACTGGGCGCGCGCGGCACCCGCGCTGCCGTGGTGCTGACCGCGGGCTTTGGCGAAGGCGAAGTCTCCAAAGGCAAGGATCGCGCCGCGCGGCTGCTCGCCGAGGCGCGGCCCTATCTGTTGCGCGTCGTCGGGCCGAACTGCCTCGGCATCGCCGTGCCCGGCATCGGCCTCAACGCCACCTTCGCGCCCGCGGCGGCGCTGCCGGGCAACATCGCCTTTCTGACGCAGTCCGGCGCCATGGCGACCACGGTGATGGATTGGGCATTGCCGCGCGGCATCGGCTTTTCCGCCATCGTGTCGATGGGCGACATGAGCGACGTCGATTTCGGTGACCTGCTCGATTACTTCGCCCTCGACGAAGCGACGCACGCCATCCTCATCTATGCCGAGGGCGTGACGCAGGCGCGCAAGTTCATGTCGGCGGCGCGCAAGGCGGCGCGCATCAAGCCGGTGATCGTGGTCAAGGGCGGCCGCGCCGCCGAGGGCGCCAGGGCGGCGTCCTCGCACACCGGCGCGCTGGCCGGTGCCGACAACATCTACGAGGCGGCGTTCCGGAGAGCCGGCATGCTGCGCGTCGATGAAGTCGAGGAGCTGTTCGATGCCGCGACGACGCTCGCCCGCATGTCGTCGCAACACGGCAAGCGGCTCGCCATCGTCACCAATGGCGGCGGCGCCGGCGTGCTGGCGACCGACCGGCTGATCAAGGAGGGCGGCGCGCTGGCGGCGATCTCGCCGGCGACCATGGAAGCGCTCGACAAGGTGTTGCCGCCGACCTGGAGCCGCGGCAACCCGGTGGACATCATCGGCGACGCCGACGCGGCGCGCTATCGCGCCGCCATCGAGGTCCTGATGAAGGATGACAACAATGACGGCCTGCTGGTCGCCTATTGCCCGACCGCGATTGCGTCTTCCGCCGATGCCGCCAAGGGCGTGGTCGATGCGCTGGCGCCGCTCGGCGCGCACAAGAACGTGTTCGTCTGCTGGATGGGCGAAGCAACGGTGCGCGACAGCCGCGCCGAATTGATTGCGGCCAAGCTGCCTTATTACGAGACGCCGGAGCGCGCGGTGCGCGCCTTCATGCATCTGGTGCGCTACCAGGAAAGCCAGTCGCTGCTTCTAGAAACGCCGGCGGCGTTGGCGCCGAGCGCGCCGGACCGCATGGCGCGCGCCCGCGACATCGTCGCCGCGACGCTGGCCGACGGCCGCGAGTGGCTTGATCCGGCCGAGGTCGCCGCCTTCATGTCCTGCTACGACATTCCCTTCGTGCGCACGCAGGCGGTGGCCGATGCCGCGGCCGCGGCCGCCTTCGCCGCCGAGGTGGGGAAGCCGATCGCGCTCAAGATCCGCTCGCGCGACGTCATCCACAAATCCGATGTCGGCGGCGTCGCACTCAATCTGGT